>CANQCX010000097.1 GCA_947591115.1 uncultured Lachnospiraceae bacterium
CATAGATCAGCTCCTCCTTCGGATTCCTTTCTGTGGAAATCGTAATTTCATTTTTCTCTTTCTGATATTTTTGGTACCATGAGCGAAACAGGTTTTTCTCCATAAACGCCAGCGACGGCGCTTTTTGAAAGCGCTTTTTCTCGCTTTCCGCCAATATTACCGGCTCCATGACGTCCACATGCACGCTCTCTGCCATGCGCATCAGGGAGCCGATGGTTTTTTTAGACAAATAAAACAGCTCCTCGCTCCCCCTGCTGCGGTAAAAATCCTCGTCCGCGTCTATGGTCAGAGAAACCCGCACCTGCTCCGCCAGCGGAAGAAGCTCTTTTAACAACAGGTTCTGCACCGGAGTAAAACCGGTAAATTCGTCAAAGATCATGACGCTGCCGCGCAGCAGCTTAGAATCCTTTGCCACATCCCGCAAAACGTGAAGCAGCTCCTCCGCCGTTATGTACCTGCCCCGAAGAAAATCCAAAAACCCCTGATACATGGTTTTTACGTCTTTTAATTTGGCGGCAAAAACAGGGGACAGACCGCCGCTTTCCAGATAGGCCTCCAACTGCGCGGGGGAAATGTTGTACTGCTGCAGCTCGGAAATCAGGGATTTCATTTCCCCCACATATCCCATGCGGTTCATCCCCTGCCGCAGTACGGTCAGTTCCTCCTCCTTCTCCAAAGCCACCCTGCGAAGCACAAGGTTTTTTCCGGTTTCCTCTAAAATCCGGACATCGTTTTTTCCCAGTTCGTCAAATACGCGGTATGCCAGCCGTTTAAAACTCAAAACGTCGATATTCATGATCGCATGATTCGGCGAAAGCTCTACCAGCTTTTTCTGCGTCTGCATGGTAAACTGCTCCGGCACGATGACCAGATAATTTTTCTTCGGATGCTCTCCTGCCTCCCGAACCGTCTGCCGGTATAAATATTCTGTTTTTCCGCTTCCGGAGCTGCCCAGTACAAATTGAAGCGACATACCGATTCTCCCGTTTTCTAATAAAATTTTGAAAAAATAAGCGCAATGACAACGGTAAATACGCCCGAAACGGCAATCGAAAGACCGCTGGCCGCGCCCTCCGTTTCCCCGAGCTCCATTGCTTTCGCCGTTCCCATCGCATGCGCCGCCGTTCCCATACCGATGCCCTTTGCCTCCGGTTCCGTAATCCGAAACAGCCTCAAGATCTCCTCGGCAAACATATTTCCGAGTACTCCGGTAATGACGATGGCACCCACCGTAATGGAGGAAACGCCTCCCATTTCTTTGGAAAGCGCCATTCCGATCGCCGTAGTAATGGATTTCGGCAGCATGGTAACGTACTGCTCATGGGTAAATCCAAACAAAACCGCACAGACCAGCACGCACACCGCGTTGGTCAGCGCGCCCGCAAAAATTCCCGCAAAGATCGCTTTCCAATTCTTTTTCAGCGGTTGAAGCTTTTCGTACAAAAGCACCGCCAGCGAAACGGTAGCCGGCGTCAGCAGAAACGACAAATGGCGCGCGCCGGTCAGATACGTTTCGTAATCAATCCCAAACGCCAGCAAAACCGCGATTACGAATACGATCGCGATCAGCAGCGGATGAAAGATCGCCAGTTTCCATTTTCTTTTGCAAAATACGCCCGCCTCATATGCAAAAAGGCTGATAAAAATCCCAAAGAAAAGGGAATCATGCAAAAGCTCCTTCATTTTTTTGCTTCCCCTTCGGTTTTCTTTTTTCTACGGAGCAGCCGCTGCGTTACTCTGCCCGAAATCCCCATGACAAGTACGGTCGAAACCGAAATCAGGAGGATCGCCGGAAGCAGGAGGGGTTTTAATTCTCCCCAGCTTTCGAGAAGTCCGACTCCTGCCGGTACAAACAAAACCGGAAGCACCTGGAGCAAAAATTTTGCCGTTTCCTGAAGCTGCTGCAGTCGGACTATTCCCAGACACAGCGCCAGAAACAAAAGGAGCAGACCGTAAATGCTGCCCGGCACCGGAAGCGGTATCAGGGCGTGCAGCAGCTCTCCCAGAAAGGAAAACAGCAGAATGAGTCCAAACTGTTTCAAATATTGCATATTTTATCCTTCCCCTTCAAAATCTGCCTATCGTTCTCTTTACAGTCTTTCTATCTTTGCGCTTTTTTATTCTTCCAATATGTTTTTACAGCCTGCCGTACCGCAAAGTACAGACAGGCTGCTTTTTGACACTGCAATCACTTTTACTGCAAAACAATCAATGATGGAACAGACGCAATCCGGTAAAGCTCATGACCATGCCGTATTTATTACAGGTTTCGATCACATGATCGTCCCGTATGGAGCCGCCCGGTTCCGCTACATATTTTACGCCGCTTCTGTGCGCGCGCTCAATGTTGTCCCCGAATGGGAAAAACGCGTCGGAGCCAAGCGCAACGTCGCAATTCTGATCCAGCCATGCGCGTTTTTCTTCCGCCGTAAAGACTTCCGGTTTTACCTTGAAAATCTTCTCCCATGCGCCGTCCGCCAGTACGTCCATATAATCCTCGCCCATGTAAAGGTCGATGGCGTTGTCCCTGTCCGCACGTTTGATGCCGTCCACAAACTGCAGACCGAGTACCTGAGGCGACTGGCGCAGCCACCAGTTATCCGCTTTTGAACCTGCCAAACGGGTGCAGTGAATACGCGACTGCTGCCCCGCGCCGATTCCGATCGCCTGACCGCCCTTTACATAACAAACGGAATTTGACTGCGTATATTTTAAGGTAATCATTGCGATCGCAAGATCGATCTTCGCCTGTTCCGGCAGTTCCTTGTTTTCCGTTACGATATTTGCAAAAAACGCATCGTCGATAACCAGCTCGTTTCGTCCCTGCTCAAAGGTAATTCCGAATACTTCTTTATGCTCGACCGGAGCCGGCTCATAATCCGGATCAATCTCAATTACGCAGTAATTTCCCTTTTTCTTTTCTTTTAAGATAGCGAGCGCTTCGTCGGTATATCCCGGCGCGATCACTCCGTCGGAAACCTCGCGCTTAATTACCTGCGCGGTTGCGGCGTCGCAGACATCGGACAGGGAAATAAAGTCGCCGAAAGAAGACATGCGATCCGCCCCTCTCGCGCGGATATAGGCATTGGCAAGCGGCGTAAACTCTATCTCCATATCGTCCACCCAGTAAATCTTTTTTTCCACATCCGAAAGCGGAAGTCCGACTGCCGCTCCCGCCGGAGAAACATGTTTAAAGGAAGCCGCCGCCGGCAGTCCTGTGGCTTTTTTTAATTCTCTAACGAGCTGCCAGCCGTTAAACGCATCCAAGAAATTGATATAACCTGCGCGTCCGTTTTTTACCTGAATCGGAAGCTCCTTTCCCTCCATATAGATCCTTGCCGGTTTCTGGTTTGGATTGCATCCGTATTTTAATTCGTATTCCTGCATGATGATCTCCTTTTGTTTAATTTTTTATTGATTTTTGTTTACGATGCGCGTTTCATATTTTCCGGTTTCAATGTCAATAAAGCGCACAAAAAGCGATACTTTATTTTCTTCGTTCAGATTCTCCCATACCAGCGAAGTAAAAGAATCAATATCTCCGGAAATCTCCACGCAGGTCGGCTCTCCCTCGAAGCTTGGCAGCGGATTTCCGTCTCCCATGTAAGTATGGAGGTAGCGTCCCTCTCCCGCCTTCGGATTTTCATAGGTAAAGAAATAGCGGTTGCAGCCGGACGGATCGCCGTTGTTGCTCTTTAAGATGGACATTACATAATTAAAACCGCCGTCATCAAAACTTACCACACCGGAAATGCGCGGCGTATAATTCGGCGCGTCCGGCTCAAAGGTTCTAAGGTTTAACGACATATCCACCATCTGCTCCTGCTCGAGCTGCTCATACAGGGTATCCGTCTGGTCGCCGTTTGTCACAATAATGGTATTTCCAAGCACGCGCACCGGAGCGTAAATAATTAAGCTTGGATCGCTTACTTTCGACGGATCGAACGCCTGCGTGCGGATTCCTTCCCCGTCCTCTACAAAAATGCGGTTTTGGCTGTTTTCACTCCGTCCCATGATAAAATACGCGATTACCGCCGTTTTCCCGTCCTCCGAACGTCCGATGATAATCCCCCGTCCCGGATAGGTATTGCTTCCTAATTCTTCCTTCAATGATACTTTTTTCATTGCTTTGTCCCTTTTCCTTTCGTTGTTTATTCTGTAATTGTCAGTTTTTAAAGCTGTGAACCGGCGCCGGTATGCGTCCCTTCCGATTAATAAAGGAGTCGCAGGAGAAAGAGTTGACCGGCATGATCGGCGCATGGCCAAGCAGTCCTCCAAATTCCACGCTCTCTCCCACATCCTTTCCGATGACCGGAATCAGCCGGACTGCCGTCGTTTTCTGATTGATCATGCCGATCGCCATTTCATCGGCGATCAGTCCGGAAATCGTAGATGCTTTTGTCTTTCCCGGAACCGCGATCATATCCAGTCCGACCGAGCAGACGCAGGTCATGGCTTCTAATTTTTCCAGCGTCAGCGCACCCGCTTCTACTGCATTGATCATTCCCTGATCTTCGCTGACGGGAATAAAGGCGCCGCTTAGTCCTCCGACGTACGAGGATGCCATAATCCCGCCTTTTTTTACCTGATCGTTTAAAAGCGCCAATGCCGCCGTAGTTCCCGGCGCACCCGCATGTTCCACGCCGATTTCATGCAGGATATCCGCTACGCTGTCGCCGATCGCGGGCGTAGGCGCAAGCGAAAGATCGATAATCCCAAACGGTATGCCCAGTTTTGCGGAAGCCTCCTTCGCTACCAGTTGACCGACACGCGTGATTTTAAACGCCGTCTTTTTGATCGTCTCGCAAAGCACCTCGAAGCTTTCGCCGCGCACCTTTGTAAGCGCGGTCTTGACGACGCCCGGCCCGCTGACTCCTACATTGATGATCGCATCCGCTTCCGTTACGCCATGAAAAGCCCCTGCCATGAACGGATTATCATCCGGCGCATTGCAGAACACCACCAGCTTGGCACAGCCGAACGAATCTTTTTCCTTTGTCTGCTCCGCCGTTTCTTTTATGATTTCGCCCATCAGACGTACCGCATCCATATTGATCCCCGCTTTCGTCGAACCGACGTTGACGGAGCTGCAGACATATTCCGTAGCGGCAAGCGCCTTTGGTATGGAACGGATGAGATTTTCATCGGCTGTTGTCATTCCTTTGGAAACCAGTGCGGAATATCCGCCGATAAAATTTACGCCCGTCTGTTTTGCCGCCCGATCGAGCGTTTGTGCAATGGAAACAAAATCCTCCGGCGTTTTGCATGCCGCAGCGCCGATCAGGGCGATCGGCGTTACGGAAATCCTCTTATTGACGATCGGAATACAGTAATTCTTTTCGATATCGCTTCCAACGGCTGTCAGATCTTTTGCAATGGTCGTAATCTTCTCATAGATCCTGTCATTCAGCCTCTCCAGATCGGAATCGATGCAGTCCAGCAGACTAATCCCCAGCGTAATCGTCCGAACATCCAGATTTTCTTTTTCGATCATCTCGTTCGTCTCGTTGACTTCCCAGATATTTATCATTTCATCCGCCCTCCATCAGATCCGGTGCATTTTCTGAAAAATTTCTTCCCGCTGGCACTTGATCGAAACGCCGATGACAACGCCGAGTTCGTCCATTTCCGCAGAAATATCCGCAAACGGCTTTGCGGCTGCCGACATATCCACGATCATCATCATATTAAAATAGCCGGAAACGATCGTCTGGGAAATATCCAGTACATTCACGCCATTGTCCGCCAGATAGGTGCATACCCGCGCGATGATCCCGACGGTATCTTTTCCTACAACGGTAATAATTGCCTTATCCATTCCTGTTTCCATAACATTCTCCTCTTTTAATTCACACGAATTACCTGCGAAACCTCATCCCGTTTGGCAACGTACATTGGGAAATCGTCCGCTTTATACGGATTGTCCCCCAGCGTAACCTCCAGCCGTACGGTTTCATACGCTAACTGCTCATAATTATTTTCTTTGCTCAAATGGCCAAGCATGATCCCCTGAAATTTATCATGCAGAAGTTTTCCGAACAACTGTCCGCTGCTTTCGTTGGATAAATGCCCCCGATCGCCGAGGATCCGCTGCTTGAGCGGATACGGGTAGGAGCCGGTCTGCAGCATCCGCACATCATGATTGGCTTCCAAAAGCAGCGCGTCCAGATTTTGAAGCTGTTCAATGAGCTTCGTATCGTAAGTGCCCAGATCCGTAATGACCGCAAAGGTATGCTTCCCGTCGGAAAAACGATAGGCTACGGGATCCGCCGCATCATGGGAAATGGAAATCGGATCAAACGTCATATCGCCGACCGAAAATTTTACCCCCGGCTGAACAATCCGGAACAAAGAGTCGTCGATCGCGCCGATCGATTTTATTCTGCGGATCGCCTCAATGGTTTTTTCCGTAGCATACATGGGGATTCCGTAGCGGCGCGCAAGCACGCCGAGTCCCGCTACGTGGTCAATATGCTCATGGGTAATCAAAATCCCCTGCATTTCGCTGCACTTTAAGCCGATGGATTCCAATCCTTTTTCAATCCGCTTTCCGCTGATTCCCGCGTCGATCAATACATGACAGTCGTCCGTACCGGTACAGATACAATTGCCGCTGCTTCCGCTTGCAATACTGCACAATTCTAACATATCAATTCTCTTTCCAATACACTTCAATCTTATCGCCGTTGTGCAGCTCCTCCATATACTGCGCTTCATGTCCATTGAGCAGCGTCGCGATCCCGCGTCCGCCTCCGGCGTTCAGATCAAATGCAATTTTATCAAAAATGTCTACAAAAATATAGCTGTTTTTTCCGACCAGCGTAATGTCTTCCCCGTTTACGGAAATCATACATGCGGTCGAGGCGTCCTTCGGTTCCGGTGCGTCCGGTTCTTCTGCCGAGTCCGACGTTTCTTTGGTCTGCGGCGCGGCATCCGTCTCCGGCGTTTTTGCTGCCGCCGCTGTATCCGCGGTTTCCGATGCGGTCTTCGCTGCCTCGGCGGTCGCCGCGTTTTCTGCAGTTTTCAGCGTATCTGCTGCGGCTGCGGTTTCCGTCGCGGTCTCCGCTGCCTCGGCGGTCTCCGCGTTTTCTGCAGTTTTTGGCGTCTCCGCTGCGGCTGCGGCTTCTGCGGTTTCTACCGCTTCCGGTGCATCCGCTTCCTCATAAACCTCCGCCTCACTGTAGCCGTATCCGTATGATAAAACCGACCATTCGATCGTAAAATTCTCATATACTAAAGAATCA
>CANQCX010000098.1 GCA_947591115.1 uncultured Lachnospiraceae bacterium
TCGTTTGACTCCAACGGAAAGCTGGCAAACTGTGAGAGCCGCGACGCTTCCAAATGCGAAATTTTCATCGTAGAGGGAGATTCCGCCGGAGGCTCCGCAAAAATGGCGCGGGACCGGATGTATCAGGCGATCATGCCGATACGGGGAAAGATCTTAAACGTCGAAAAGGCAAGCATCGATAAAATACTGGCAAATGCGGAGATCAAAACCATGATCAATGCGTTCGGTTGCGGATTTTCCGAAGGCTACGGCAACGATTTTGACATTACCAAACTGCGTTACGACAAGATTATCATTATGGCGGATGCCGACGTGGACGGCGCGCATATTTCCACGCTGCTTCTGACGCTGTTTTACCGGTTTATGCCGGATCTGATTTTTGAAGGGCACGTCTATGTGGCAATGCCGCCGCTGTACAAGGCGATTCCGGCAAAGGGCGAGGAAGAATACCTCTATGACGACGCCGCGCTGGAGCGTTACCGGAAACGGCACAAGGGAAACTTTACGCTGCAGCGGTACAAAGGTCTGGGCGAAATGGATGCCGCGCAGCTTTGGGAAACGACGCTGAATCCCAAAACGCGCATGATGAAGCGTGTGGAGATCGAGGACGGGCGAATGGCGTCCGATATTACCGCCATGCTGATGGGAACGGAGGTTCCGCCGCGAAAAGCCTTTATTTATGAACATGCCCGCGATGCGGAGCTGGATGTTTAAAAAATTATACCGAAGTGAGGAAACATTATGGAATCAGGGATCATTCGAACCGAATATTCGGAGCTGATGCAGAAATCCTATATTGATTATGCTATGAGCGTCATTATTGCAAGAGCGCTGCCGGATGTGCGGGACGGGTTAAAACCGGTGCAGCGCAGGACGCTCTACGATATGTATGAGCTGGGGATCCGCTACGACAAGCCGTACCGGAAAAGCGCGCGTATCGTAGGCGATACAATGGGTAAATACCATCCGCATGGCGATTCTTCCATTTATGAAGCGCTGGTTGTCATGGCGCAGGATTTTAAAAAAGGACTGCCGCTTGTGGACGGACATGGAAATTTCGGCTCCATTGAAGGGGACGGCGCGGCGGCCATGCGTTACACAGAGGCGCGTCTGCAGAAGATCACGCAGGAGGCGTATCTGGCGGATCTGGATAAGGATGTAGTGGACTTTGTCCCGAACTTTGACGAAACGGAAAAAGAACCGCTGGTGCTTCCGGTCAAAGTGCCGAATCTTCTCGTCAACGGGGCGGAGGGAATCGCGGTCGGAATGGCGACCAGCATTCCGCCGCACAATCTGGGAGAAACGATCGACGGCGTGATCGCGTACATGAAAAATCCCGATATTACCACAGAAGAAATGATGCGGTATGTAAAAGGACCGGATTTCCCGACCGGAGGGATTGTCGCCAATAAAGACGAGCTGCTTTCCATTTACGAAACGGGTATGGGAAAAATCAAAGTGCGCGGAAAAGTTGAGATCGAGAAGGGAAAAGGCGGAAAAGAACGCCTCGTGATCACTGAGATCCCGTATACCATGATCGGCGCCAATATCGGAAAATTTTTAAATGATATCTACAGTCTGGTGGAAAGCAAAAAGACGGCGGATATTGTAGATATTACCAACCAGTCCTCCAAAGAGGGCATCCGCATCGTATTGGATCTGAAAAAAGGCGCGAATGTGGAGGAGCTGGAAAATCTTTTGTATAAGAAAACCAAGCTGGAGGACACTTTTGGCGTAAATATGCTTTCGGTTGCCGACGGCCGTCCGGAAACGATGGGACTCATCCCGATCATCCGGCATCACGTGAATTTCCAGTATGAGATCGCAACGCGCAAATACCGGACGCTTCTTGCAAAAGAGAAAGAGAAAAAAGAGATTCAGGAGGGACTGATCGCCGCCTGCGACGTCATTGACCTGATCATTGAGATCCTGCGGGGCAGTAAAAATATAAAAGACGCGCGCGCCTGCCTGACGAACGGCGTGACGGAGCCGATCGCATTTAAGAGCAAAACCTCCGAGCGGATGGCAAAACAGCTCCATTTTACAGAGCGGCAG
Source organism: uncultured Lachnospiraceae bacterium (assembly GCA_947591115.1). Classification (GTDB taxonomy): domain Bacteria; phylum Bacillota; class Clostridia; order Lachnospirales; family Lachnospiraceae; genus Roseburia. The sequence continues at coordinate 2,056 of CANQCX010000098.1, forward strand.
ACAGGAGCGATTCTGGATATGCATCTGTACCGGCTGATCGGACTGGAAATCGAAGCGCTGATGAAGGAGCATGAGGAAACCTTAAAGCGCATTGCGCAGTACGAAGATATTCTTTCCAACCGGACTTCTATGGCGAAGGTCATCATCAAAGAGCTGCAGGCGTTTCAGAAGGAATATGCAAGACCGCGCAGAACGGCGATCGATAATCTCAAAGAGGCGGTCGTAACGGAAAAAGCCATTGAGGAGAGGGACGTCGTCTTTCTGATGGATCGCTTTGGCTATGCGAAGACCATTGATCCATCCGTATATGAGCGGAACAAAGAAACGGCGGATGCCGAAAACCGGTATATTTTTACCTGTAAAAATACGGATAAGATCGCAATCTTTACCAATCGGGGACTGCTGCATCTGTTAAAGGTCATGGATCTTCCGTACGGAAAATTTCGGGATAAAGGAACGCCGATTGACAATATCAGCAATTACGACAGTAAAGAAGAACGCTTTTTGTATGTGTGCAGTTTAGAGCAGCTTGCAGAACGCCGCGTGCTGTTCGCTACCGGACATGCCATGTTAAAGCAGGTCGATGGAAAAGAATTTGTGGTAGCAAAAAAGACTACGGCGGCAACCAAGCTGGGCGAGGGCGACGAGCTTCTGCTGGCGGCGGCTCTGGACGGAAACGAAACGATCGTCATGCGCTCCAAAAAAGAAATGTTTCTGAGGATCGCCTGTGAAACGATACCGGAGAAAAAGAAGATGGCGGCGGGCGTTCGGGGAATGAAGCTGGACGGAGACGACGAGCTTCAGGCCGTTTATCTCCTTTCGGAAGGAGAGGAGCAAACGGCGGAGGTCAAAGGAAAGGAAATCGTTTTAAACCGGCTGCATATCGGAAATCGTGACACCAAAGGAGTAAGAAAGTAATTGATACGGACGTATGAGGAAGCTCGGAATTTTATCAAAGAAGCGTCAAAAAGAGGAAGCGTGCTGGGACTTTCCGGCATCCGGCGGCTGATGGAGGCGCTGGGAAACGTGCAGGAGACGCTTCCGGTCGTCCATATTGCGGGAACCAACGGAAAAGGCTCGGTCGGCGCCTATCTTGCTTCTATTTTCCGACAAGCGGGACTGCATGTGGGGCGTTATGTTTCGCCCGCCGTATTTGATCCGCTGGAGGTATGGCAGTATGACGGGCAAAATATTTCGAAGGAGGAATATACGCGGATATTGTCGCAGGTCGAAACGGCGTGCGGCATAGTCGCAGCTTCGGGAAATGCGATGCCCACCGTATTTGAGATCGAAACGGCGCTTGCCTTCGTCTGGTTTTCGGAAAAGAAGCCGGACGTGCTGCTGCTGGAAACCGGAATGGGCGGGGAAACGGATGCGACAAATCTCGTTCAAAAACCGCTTGCCAGCGTGATTACCGGCATCGGAAAGGATCACATGCAGTTTCTCGGAGACAGTCTTTCCCAGATCGCTAAGGCAAAAGCCGGTATCATCAAAGAAGGATGTCCGGTTTTTTCCGCTGCGCAAAAGCCGGAGGTTAAAAAGGTTCTGGTGCAGACGGCAGAAAAATGCCATGCGCCGCTGACCTTTGTAAAAGAATCCCATATCGCTCCGGTAAGCCTTTCGCCGGAACGGATGGAATTTACCTATACGCTTTCGGAAGGACAGGCGGATTTTCGTCTCGCTACATCTATGGTGGGCAGTTTTCAGAGGAAAAATGCCGCGCTTGCCATCGAGACGGCGTTTGCGCTGCTGGGTACGGCTTTTGCAGGAGGATGCTCCGAAAACCGGCTGGAGCTGATTACGGACGGCATTCGGGAGGCGCGGTGGCAGGGACGGTTTGAGATCATCGGAACGCAGCCGCTTTTTGTTGCGGACGGCGCGCATAACGAAGACGCCGCGCGGGAACTTGCCCAAACGGTGCAAAACTGTTTTACAAATATGCCGCTGACCTATATAATAGGGGTATTGGCGGATAAAGAACATAAAAAAATGCTTCGGCTCATGCTTCCGTACGCGGAATGCGTATATACGGTCACACCGGAGAATCCGCGCGCTCTGCCGGCGGAAAAATTGGCGGAGGAGGCCAGACTGTTTCATTCCAACGTAACCGCATGCAGTTCAATCGGAGAGGCTGCCGCACTTGCGAGGGAGCGGGGAAATACGATCCTCGCATTTGGTTCTTTATCGTATCTGGGCGCGTTAAAGGAAGCGTACCGGAGGCAGGAAAAGTCAAAAACGGATGAAAGCAGGAATCGTTATGATCGATAAAAAGAAAATAGAAGAAGGCGTGCGCCTGATGTTAGAGGGACTCGGGGAGGATATTTCCCGCGAGGGACTGGCGGAAACGCCGCAGCGGATTGCGCGGATGTACGAGGAGCTGTTTGCAGGACTTGGAAAAGATGCCAAAGAGCCGCTGTCCAAAACGTTTCATACGGATCATCGGGAAATGGTCGTGGAAAAGGATATTCTGTTTTATTCCATGTGCGAGCATCACTTTCTGCCGTTTTACGGGAAAGCGCATGTGGCGTATGTTCCAAACGGAAAGGTGGTAGGTCTCAGCAAACTGGCGCGTACGGTGGAAATTTATGCAAAACGACCTCAGATTCAGGAGCAGATGACGGTTCAGATCGCGGATGCGCTGATGGAGCATCTCAAGCCGAAGGGCGTAGCCGTTATGCTGGAAGCGGAGCATATGTGCATGACGATGCGCGGCGTCAAAAAGCCGGGCAGCCGGACGGTCACTTATGCAAAGCGCGGACTGTTCGAGGAGGAGGAAGCGCTGATGGATCGTTTTTTCCGGTTTGTGAAGGGATAAAAAGGGTATGGTAATCGGAAATCGTTTTTTTGATGTCAGAAACGAAACATATCTCATGGGAATTTTGAATGTAACGCCGGATTCTTTTTCGGACGGAGGCAGGTTTGTAAAGATGGACGCGGCGTTAAAGCATACGGAGGAGATGATCGCGGAGGGCGCCGCCATCATTGACGTAGGCGGAGAGTCTACGAGACCGGGATATTCCAAAATTTCCGAGGAGGAGGAGATCGAGCGGGTTGCTCCGGTCATTTCCGCGATCAAGAGCCGTTTTGATATTCCGGTTTCCGTTGATACTTATAAAAGTAAGGTCGCGGAGGCCGCCATACAGGAGGGCGCGGATCTGGTCAACGATATCTGGGGACTCAAAGCGGATCGAAAGATGGCGTCCCTGATCGCCCGTACGGGGACGGCGTGCTGCTGTATGCACAACCGCAGCCGGATTTCCAATGAGGATGTAATGGACTGCATTCTTCTGGAATTGAAAGAATCGCTTGCATTGGCGGAGCAGGCGGGAATACCGGAGGATAAGATTTTGCTGGATCCGGGGATCGGCTTTGGCAAAACATACGAAAATAACCTGACCATCCTTCGGAATGTCGGACGCCTTCAGGAGCTGGGTTATCCGGTGCTTCTGGGAGCTTCCCGAAAATCGGTCATCGGACTGACCTTAAATCTGCCCGAGGACGCGCGTCTGGAAGGGACGCTGGTCACTACGGTATTCGGCGTGCAGCAGAAATGCGCATTTATCCGCGTACACGATGTTCGGGCAAATGCACGCGCGATTCAAATGACGAAAGCAATTTTGAGCGAAGGGATTATGCTGATCTAAATTCAGGCATGGTGTTCATATGGATAGGATAAAAATTACAAATCTAAAGGTTTTTGCCCATCATGGCGTTTTTTTGGAAGAAAAGGCCGATGGGCAGGATTTTTATGTCAATGCCGCGCTTTATCTGGACTGCCGGAGCGCGGGGAAAAACGACGAGCTTGAGGCGTCGGTGGACTATGGAAGCGTGTGTTTTTTTATTACGGAGTACCTAAAGGAGCATACGTTTCAGTTGATCGAGGCGGCGGCGGAGCATCTGGTCGAGGCGCTGCTGCTGCGTTTTTCGCTTTTATCGAAGGTGCGTCTGGAGCTTTGCAAACCCCATGCGCCGATCGGACTGCCGTTTGAAAACGTATCGGTGGAAATCGAGCGCGGGTGGCATACCGTATATCTTTCCGTCGGCTCTAATATGGGCGAAAGACAGCAATATCTGGACAACGCCGCCGCAGAAATCCGAAACCATCCGCTGGTCCGCAATCTGACGCAGTCGTCATGGCTGGAAACAAAACCGTACGGCTATACAAACCAAGCGGATTTTTTAAACGGCTGTCTGCGGCTGGAAACGTTGCTGACGCCGGAGGAGCTGCTGGATTTTCTGCACGAAACGGAGGCGCGCGCCGGAAGGGAGCGCAAAATCGTATGGGGGCCTAGAACGCTGGATCTGGATATTCTTTTTTATGACCATGAAATTTATGAAAGCAGCGATCTTGTCATTCCGCACGCGGACATGGCAAATCGCCTGTTTGTACTCGAGCCGCTGGCAAAGCTGTGCCCGAATTACCGTCATCCGCTGCTGGGGCGGACGGTTCGGGAAATGTATGAGGCGCTTTTAGCGGAAAGCGGAGAGCAAAAAGGAGAACAAAATGCAGAATAAAAATCATCCGGCATGGAAGGTATGGTCGATCTTTTACCCGATCGCACTTTCCTACGCGATTCTTATGATCGTCATGGCGGTATTTCAGGGATTGTTCGGGACCTCGGAGCAGCGGTATATGCTCGGTCAGAGCTTATCCAGTCTGTGCGCGTTTCCGGCAGTATATGCATTTTACCGCAGCGACAGAAGAGAAAACAAAGAGGAGAAAGTACGGAAAAGCTTTGCGGATGCCATTTGGATCGTTTTGATCGCGCTGTTCATCGGGTTTTCTTTGAATAACCTGATCTCCATGTCTTTTCTGACAGATATTTCTCAGGGATATGAAGAGGCGAACCGCCATTTTTACGGCAGCACGCTTGCGATAGAGCTGCTGGGCGCCGCATGCGTTACCCCGTTTCTGGAGGAGTTTTTGTACCGCGGCGTGGTTTACGGACGTTTGAAAAAGATGCTGGGTTGGATTCCGGCTGTCTTTCTTTCCGCATTTTTGTTCGCCCTGATCCATTGGAATCTGGTGCAGTTTCTCTATGCGTTTTTGATGGGAATCGTGCTGGCTCTTTTTGCGGAAAAGAGCAAAAGCGTATACGGCGCGCTGCTCGGGCATATGACGGTCAATGCGGCGGCAGTGGTCCGGACCGAAACGGGC
>CANQCX010000099.1 GCA_947591115.1 uncultured Lachnospiraceae bacterium
TTGAACCGCGCATCCCAGCAGAAGCGCGGCGGCGCAGATTTTTTTCCATTTTTTCCAACTCATTTGCGTTTCCTCCCCGTCCATACCGGAATCAGCGGAATCAAAATTAAAAGCGGCGTGCCCACATACCAGAAAAAGCGATAGAAAAATTCCGGCACTCCGTCCGTATATTCAAACAGCATTGCCAGCAAAAACGTCAAGATCAGCATCATTCCGGCATAACGCTTGTTTCCCGGGATTCCGGCGCATTTTTCCATCATCTGCGCACCGTAAAAAAGGTTGAGGTTCAATAGCGCAAACAACGTAAAAAACCAGATTCCCATCATAATGGCGTCCAGACGTTTTAAAAAGCCGCCCGTCATCTGCACCGTACTCATCAGCGTAACCGCCGGAAAACGCATTTTGGCAAGCGCGCCTTCCCCGAACGTACCAAGCAGGATAAGATAAAGCGCCAGCAGAATCCCGATGGTGCATAAAAACGCCCAACATACGCTGGAGATCAGCCGCCTTCCCGCCGATTCCGGTCTTACGTACTTTGGGAAGAACAGCACGAAAAACAATGTGGTAAAGCAGAGAAATACCATATAGCCGCCCTTGCAGATGTCGGCAATCCCCGCTTGATACTGCGGTTTAAAATAGATCATATCCACGCCCTTCAAAGAAAAAAAGAGCATCAGAAACAGCGGAATCAAAATAAACCAAAACAGCACCTCATAAACCCGCGCGCGGCTTTCTATCCCCGCAGTAACGGCATATCCCGCAACCGCCAGCAGCAGGAGCAAAACCAGCGCATAGGATTCTTCCCTGATCAAGCTCTGGCGGATCAGACGGGTAAATACGGCGGCAAGAAATCCGGACGTAAGCACGCAGGAAACCGCCAGATACCCATACAAAAGCTTCTGCAGCAGGCCTCCCGCCGTTGACATGTGGGTAAACAGATCCGTCTGCATCCGGTTTAAAACCCACCCCAGATAGAGCAGGTACAAAAGTCCGAAGACGCCGCCCAGCAAAATCGAAAAAACACCGTATACGCCCGACGTTCCCGCCAGCCACGTTGGCAGCACCAGCGTACTGATCCCGATAAAATCAAATAAGAACAAACGGAAGGTCTGGCGCATGGAAATTTTCTGGTTATTGGAAAACATAGTCTTACTCTTTCTTTTTTAGTTTCGTTCTTTCGTTTCTTCTGGCATAGATCGGCCGTTTGGTAATCTTCCGGAGAGGATAGCGGAAGACGGAATCCCGCTCGTCTTCATAATCGGTCAGCTCCGCGCCGACAAACGGCATCAGATACGGGATCCCAAAGCTCTTTAATCGGGAAAGATGGACAAGCACCGCCATGATGCCCAGCAAAAACCCGTAGTAGCCAACCCATGCGCACAGCGCGATAAACGCAAATTTTAAAATTCGGAAAGAAAATGCAAATTCCTCGTTCGGGATGGCAAAGGAGCATAATGCCGTAAACGCAACAATAATGACCACGATCGGACTGACCAGATTCGCCTCGACCGCAGCCTGACCGATGATCAGTCCGCCGACGATTCCGATGGTATTTCCCATCGCTCCGGGAAGCCTTACTCCCGCCTCCCTCAAAAGCTCAAACGAAATTTCCATTAAAAGCACCTCTAACGCCGCCGGAAACGGAACTCCGATCCGCGCCTCCTGAAACGAAAGCAGCAGCGTCGTCGGAAGGATCTGCGTATGAAAATTCGTCATGGCCAGATACAGTCCCGGCAGCGTCATGGCAAAAAATCCCGCCGCATACCGCAGAAGCCTTGCAAAGGTTGCAGCCTCAAACCGATTGTAATAATCGTCGCTTGTTTTCAAAAAGGAATTCAAATCCGTCGGCAGAATCAGCGCGATCGGCGAATTGTCCGAAATCAGGACCACGCGCCCCTCCAAAACAGCCATTGCCGCGCGGTCCGGCCGCTGCGTCGTCTGAAACTGCGGAAACGGGGAATACCATTTTTCTTCCGCAAGCTGCTCGAGCACCCCGCTGTCCAGCGCGCCGTCGATCTCATATTTTCCCAGACGCTCCTCGATCTCATGAAGAATATGGGGATACGCCAGATCTTCCATATAAACCAGATCTACATTGGTATGCGTTCTTACCCCGACCTGCAGCTCCTTCACGCAAAGACGCGTCGAGCGCACGCGCCGGCGGATCAGCGCGGTATTCACTTTTACCGAATCGGTAAACCCTTCATTCGAGCCGCGCACTACTTTTTCGGAATCCGATTCCTGAACGCCCATATTCGGATATCCTTCGTCCGCGATTTTAATCGCCTTGTCGTAACCGTCTACAAATAAAATGGCGTCGCCGGTCAGCATAGCCTCCGCAGCGTCTTCTACATTTTCAAACCATGAAATATCCGCGATCCCCATTGCGTTTTCATCCAGCAGCGTTCCTTTTTTCTCCTGCGGAAGTTTTGCAAGAAATCCGATACAGCGTCCCAGCGCCGTATTGCGGAGCATGGTATTGTTAATCACTACCTCGATATACGCCAGAAAACACTTACAGTCCTGATCCTCTCCCAGCATCATTTCCTGCATTTTAATATCCGCGCAATCGGCATAAATCTGCTTGTATTTTTCAATATTTTTTTCAATATCCGTAGAAACTCTGGTTTTTGCCTCCATATTTCCCCCTTTCCGCTTTTTTCTGCTCGACAAAAAAAGGAATAGTTTTTTACACTATTCCTTATTTTGCACATCGGTATGAAATTTATGCGTCTCTGTCCGTTTTCGCGCTATTCCTGTCTTTCAATCATTTCTCTGACCGCCGCCGCCTGATTTGCCACATGCGCGCGCATCCTCTCGATCGCTTTTGGAATATTCCGTTCCTCTAACGCCTCCAGAATCGCCTTGTGCTCGCAGATCAGCATCGGATAATTGCCGGAATCTTTTAAATACTCAACCCGATAACGGTAGATCTGCTCCCTGAGATTGTTCAGAATGCTGACCAGCTTCGGATTTGCGGTCGCTTCATAGATCACATCGTGGAAAAGAACGTCCGCCTCCGCAATGCGCTTGACCTCTCCGGTTCGGATGCAGTCTTCAAACGACTCCTTTACCTCCCAAAGTTTTTTAAGCTGCTCCGGCGTAATGCGCTCGCACGCCAGCTTGACCGCCAGTTCCTCCAATGACTCCCTTATTTCCAGTACGTCCTCCATGCCTTTTAAGGTCATCTTTGCAACCTCGGCGCCTTTTCTGGGAATCGTAACGGCAAGTCCCTCCTGCTCCAGCATACGGATCGCCTCGCGGATCGGCGTCCGGCTGACTCCCAGTCTGGAAGCAAGCTGCAGCTCCATCAAACGCTCTCCCGGCTTTAAATCTCCTTTTAGGATTGCCTCCCGCAGCGTATGAAAAACGACATCCCGCAGCGGAAGATACGCATTCATATTTAAAGTTAAATTCTCTGTCATCATCTTCTCCCCTACTTTATCTTAAAAGACAGATGTCAGAAATACCTGTCTGGCAAGTCCTGACTTTTTCATTTCCTCATATGCCTTTTTTGCCTGCTTCTCTCCGTCAAAAAGACCGAAGACCGTCGGCCCGCTTCCGCTCATCATCGCATGAACGGCTCCCAGCGTCCGCATCCTTTCTTTGATTTCTTCAATGACCGGATAATGAGGAATGGTAACGGTTTCCAAAAGGTTTTCCATGCTGTCTGCGATCTTTCCCATATCCTTTTCCCCAAGCGCGGCAATCAGGCGGTCAATATCCGGATGCTTTGTCCCGTCGTCCAGCTTCAGATTCTGATAAACCCACTTTGTGGAAACCGAAATCGGCGGTTTCGCAATTAAAACCGGACACGAAACCATCGGCGCCAGCGGCGTCAGCTTCTCTCCGATTCCCTCGGCAAGCGCCGTCCCCCGCAGAATGCAGTACGGAACGTCCGCCCCGAGTTTTACTCCGCGCTCCATCAATGCCTTTTTGGACAAACCCAGTCCAAACATCCGGTTCATCCCATAAAGCATTGCCGCCGCGTCGGAGCTTCCTCCTGCCATCCCTGCCGCAACCGGAATCCGCTTGGTCAGCAATACCTCTACCCCTTCTTTGATGGAAAATTCATTCAAAATCATTTTTCCCGCCTGATAAACCAGATTATTCTCATTTACCGGCAGAAAAGATAAGTTTGTACGAAGCCGGATGCCCGGCTCCTTCGTCCTTGTCAGCTTGAGGCGGTCGCATAAACGGATGGTCTGCATAACCATCCGCACCTCATGATAGCCGTCCTCCCGTTTTCGGACCACATCCAGTCCCAGATTGATTTTGGCCAATGCCTTTAATGATAGTTCGTCCATCGCATATCCCCTCTGTATTTTGTATACAATATGCATTATACCATGATACGGAGCATATGTCAAAAAATATTCCAAAATTACTAACGAAATTACTAAAGATTCTTATCCTCTTCGCCGATATAAAATATAACGAATCTAATGTCCGGATCTGTCCGCAGATTCGGAATCGGGTAAGGATGCCTGAATCACACACAGCCAAGGAGGGATTATATTATGAGCGTTCAATCTATTCAGGGGTATGGCGCTGCTTCTATCGCTGCCACAACTCCAAAGACAAACACTGCTTCGGAAAATACTTCCGCTGCAGAAAGCACCGGAACCTTCGACGATACCGCCGTTGTTTATGAGAAGTCGTCCGATGCAGAAGGAAAAAACACTGACACGAAAGTAACCGAGAAGAAAGACCGTTCTGCGATCATCAGCCAGTTAAAGGCGGATGCCGAGGCGCGCAACCAGCAATTGATCAGCATCGTGCAGAAAATGATGCTGCAGCAGGGCAAAACCATCGGTACTGCCGACAGCATGTGGGCATTTCTTGCCGGCGGCGATTTTACCGTTTCCGCTGATGTAAAAGCACAGGCGCAGGCGGATATTGCAGAAGACGGATACTGGGGCGTAGAACAGACCTCTGACCGGATCCTGGATTTTGCCAAAGCTCTTGCCGGAGATGATCCAAGTAAGGCAGACGAGCTGTTAGAGGCTTTCAAAAAAGGCTTTTCACAGGCCACCCACTCATGGGGCAAAGATCTTCCGGATATCAGCCAGCGTACTTATGAGGCCGTTGAGAAAAAATTCGAAGACTGGAAGAAATCCGCTTCCGAAGAAGCTGCGGACGCAACAGACGCTGCCGCTTCCGAAGAGTAAACAAGCGCATCCGGCGGAGGCTTTTTACATCTTGGCAATCCGCCGGAGTTTCCTATGACATGAAAAAACCTTGTCACAAAAACGTGACAAGGTTTTTTGCTGTTCTGGTCTGCTTCCGGTCAACCCTTTAATTCCTGAATCGTCTTCGTCAATTCATTCAGCTTTCCGGTAATCTCTTTGCTGGTAACCGCCATTCCTTCCGCCAGCTTCTGTACTTCGGAGGCAACGACCGCAAATCCTTTTCCGCTGTCTCCCGCCCGCGCCGCTTCAATGGAAGCATTCAGCGCCAAAATGTTCTGCTTCCGGCTGAAATCGCCGATGATCGCGGTGCTTGCATTGGCCGATTCAATCTGGGATGCCGCTTTGTCAATGCCCGACTGCAGCCGCTCTAACAGATCGCCGCTCTGATATTCGTAGTAGCTGGAGCTTACAAACAGATTGATCACGTCCCTTAACAGGTTTGCCGATGCTTCAATCTCTTCTTTTGGTTTTACAACGACTTTATGAAGCGCCTCGATATATGTATCTTCGTCGATTCCCAGCTCCTTTGCCAGCTTACGGAATTCTTCCTCGTCCGGCTCCTTTGGCAGAACCTGTCCTCCCAGCACATAGCCGAGCAGCGTCCCGTCGCTTAAGGTAATCGGAATCCGGAATTCGCCTAAGCCGGCATGACAAAAATACACGCCCTCGCCTTCCCTGTCACACTTCTCGCAGCGCCGGTCTCCTTCTTTGGTTCCGCGAGTCAGTTTAAAACAAAAGTCCGTAAAGTTGTAAAGCTGGCTTAACTCATGCTTCTCCGTATCGATTGCAACCGTCGCCATGCCGGTACTCTTCGCCCAATTGGCGATAATACTTTCGAACTTTTCCATATCACAAAAATCCTGAATCTTTACCATGTAAATGCCCCCCATAGTATTCGTATAGTAAATCCCTGCTTTTTCAGAAATCTCTTAGTCCCATTATATCTTTTTCTTTCGGAAAAAGCAATGAAAATGAAAGGAAAAACAATCACTCCCGATGCATAGAAAATCCTTCCATGTGATAATTTCCAAGATTCTCCAGTATGTTCCGGTCGTCTGCTTTGGATAAAAGATCGTCCCTTACGCGTTTGGTAGACATCCGGTCATTATAAGAGCTTGGACCTCCGACGCAGCCGCCGTCGCATACCATACCCTCAATAAAATCCTCCGGAAGCTTTCCTGCCTTCATCAGAAGCAGGAACTTCTTGCATTCGTCCGCGCCGTTCGCCTGACAGACTTTTGCATCGATATTCTCGTCACGCTCTTTTAAGCTCTGCAGTACGGCTGCGGTCACACCGCCGGAATTTCCAAAACGCTTGCCGTAGATCGAAGCCTCCTGATACGAGGTATCGCTTGCTTCCAGCGAAACATTTTTTGCACGCATGATCGCGCGGATCTCACTGTATGTCAGTACATAATCACAGTTTCCTTCGATCTGCTGGTCCGCCACTTCGGATTTCTTTGCGATACATGGTCCGATAAATACGGTAATCGCATCCGGATCGTCGGCTTTGAGCATACGGGAAACCGCGCACATCGGAGATACGGTAGTCGATACGCAGTCCGCCAGCTCCGGAAAATGCCTGCGCACCATATTTACGAACGCCGGACAGCAGGAGGTAACTTTTTTCTTTCCTTCCTTATAGGCTTCCGCCCATTCCTCCGCTTCATAAGCCGCCGTCATATCGCCGCCCAGACCGACTTCGATAAATCCGTTAAAGCCAACGTCGCGCATCGCTTTTTTCCAACTGTTCATAGTAATGTTCGGACCAAACTGTCCCTCGGTCGCCGGAGCTGCCATCGCATAGACCTTCTTGTCGGATTTCAAAGCTTCAATCACATCTACGATCGCGGTCTTTGAACCGATGGCTCCAAACGGGCAGCTATGGATGCATTTGCCGCAGCGGATGCACTTCTCCTCGTCAATGACCGAAATGCCGTATTCGTCGTATGTAATCGCATTGACCGGACAACTGAACCGGCAAGGACGTTTCAAATGCGCGATCGCATTATA
>CANQCX010000100.1 GCA_947591115.1 uncultured Lachnospiraceae bacterium
TAAAAATGGGATAAAGTCACATCGGACGTTAGTTTTCGGACAGTCTGGGGGGGGGGTAAAGTGATACCATAATAAAAAAATGTAAAAAGGGACAATTCCGAAAAAATAGTCTGCCAATAAAATGTCAAACAGAAATTTGTGAACTTTGAAATTTTATACAGGTTGAATGAAAAGCACAAAAACCTGACCATCATAGAACGCCGGTCTGATAAAGGAACTGGAGTTGGTTTTAGTTTTCTTCTGTTTCGGACAGGGAGGCGAGGTATTCTCTTCCATACCAGCATCATTGTCAAGCAGATCATCTTTATTTAAGAAATAAAAGGAGGGATCGCTGCAGTGAATCATTTTTTAACATTTTCGATGACAGAGCCACGAGGATGTAGAATATAAATCATTTATCAATAAATACATAAAATCATCACAGAAATGGGATAGCCATTTTGTTGATTTTTGAAAATCATATCGATAAATAGATACTTCAGAAAGGCTGTAAGAGATGAAGAAGATAGAGAAGTTAATAGCTGATATTTCAAATTTCATAGATGAACATTACACAGTATTGACGGTAGTTGCTTTATTTTGTTATTTTTTCTCAAGTTTGATCGCAGGTCTGCTGAAAGGCGGGCGATGGGATCTGTATCAAAATATAGCTATGGCGGACCGCTATTTAGATGGACAGGGATTTTATTATTCTTCTACAGAGGCTTCTTCACCATATTTTCCGGGAGTAGCGTTTCTGTCCGTATTCATAGGGAAGTTTTTTTATCCTTGGAGGGATTATATCTTATTGGTAATAGCATCCTTGGTCGGGACGATGTTTTTATATGCTTTAATCAAACTTGGAGGAAAATTCTCTGGGAATAAAAGTCTTTCACTGATCGTAACGATTATTTTGGCGTCCACAGGTTTCGGGAGCTATAAAAGTTATATGAACGAATTTAAGGCAGATTCGCTGGTATTGCTTTTGGGTATATTTATAGTTCTGGTTATTGAAAAAGTAGAACGCAAAGAATGGAAATGCGGTATAAAGGTGTTTTTATTACTGTTTTGTCTCGGATTCCTGATGGATGTCACAAAACAGCAAGCCCTATATGTGGATATCGCTTTGGGGATATATTTACTTTTTACAAAAAGGCTTGCCCTTAAAGAAAAGACGGGTATTCTTGGAAGTCTGATATTGGCGGGCATCGCGGATATCGTTGTTGTATTTCGTATTCCGAACGCGGAAATTCAGACGGTAAAGAATTTGAGGGATATGCCATTTTGGGATATAAAATCAATCATCGTGCAGATGGGTACAGATTTTAAAGAAAATATATTGTATTTTTTGTTTTTATTCTTGTTTGTTTATTTATATGCCAGGAAAAAGATCGTGATCGATGATCTCGGCAAAAAGTGGCTGCTTATTTCGTTGGCGTTTGGCGCAGGACAGATCATAGGAGGATGGAAGACCGGGGGTAATGCCGGAAATTATGAGGCCGGAATGATATCATTTCTTCCGTTTGTAGTTACTGCTGCGAACTATTTCTATCAGGAATATTTTGTTGAAGAGAAGAAAATGATCATTAAAGGTGTACTAAATTATGCTCTCTGTGCATGTTGCTTTGTGATTTTTGCAGTTGGAGTTCTCCGGCTTGGCAGTGTAATTAGTAAAATACAGACGGACGGGGAGATTTCTGAATATTTGTCGCAGAAATTTGGTGATGAAACCATAATGTATTATTCAGATCAATATATGCAGATCGCCAGAAGCACAGTTAGACCGGGAATGGACATTTATACTGTGCCGAGCAACATGAAAGAATACATGCATACGCGCGAGGAGTATTTAAAAAATCAGACATACAAATACTTATATGTCAATGCGGAATACTTTAAATCATCGGATGATAATTCTATGGCGTATTTTGCTGAAAAAGTAGATACATATGGAATGTTTACAAGATATTATGAAGAAGTCGATGACCCGGATATGCCGGAAAGCCTGAAGGGGCAGTTGTTCGTCGCAAAATGAAAGGTTGGATAAAATATGCAGATCATTATTCCTATGACTGGATATGGCTCAAGGTTTGTGGCTGCTGGATACGAAAAACTAAAGCCATTTATAGAAGTAGAAGGACACCCAATAATAGAGTGGATCGTTAAGGGAATATTTCCGGGTGAAGAGGACTTTGTATTTGTGTGCAGAAAACAGCATTTACAAGAGAACCCGGATATGGAAAATGAATTAAAACGTATTTCTCCTAAATGCCGGATATATTCAGTTGATGACTGGGTTAAGAAGGGGCCTGTTTACGATGTTCTCAGAGCCTCGGATTACATAAAGGATGATGAGCCGGCAATCATTAACTATTGCGATTTCTATATGCTCTGGGATTGGGAGAACATAAAGGAAAGAGTACTAAGCCGCCGGTGCGACGGATGTGTACCTTGCTATACGGGATTTCATCCCCATTTAGCGCCCGAAAAAAATCTGTATGCATCATGTCGGACAGACGATGAAGGAAATTTGATCGAGATCAGGGAAAAGTATTCCTTTGAGCAAGATAAGACGAAGGCAAAACATTCGCCGGGAACATATTATTTTAGGACGGGCGCTTTATTAAAGAAATACTGTAAAAAGCTTGTAGATTCGGGACAGAGCATCAATGGGGAATACTATGCAAGTATGATATATAATTTCATGGTGGCAGACGGATTAAAGGTATGGATCCCGACGGATATTGAGTATTTCTGCCAATGGGGGACACCTGAGGATTTGGAAGAAAGTTTGTACTGGATAGCTTTAATGAAGGAGATTTTCTGAAAAATGAACATTTTAATTCCAATGGCGGGCGAGGGAAAACGTTTTGTGGATAAAGGATATAAAGAAAGCAAACCTGCTATTTTAACCTATGACAGACATACTGGAAAAGCGATACCTATGGTCGTCTGTGCTACAAAAGATCTGCCGGGGGTCATACCTGATGGCGGGAATTTGATATATGTAGACAGAAGCTATCATAAATCCGGTGGCGTTGAAGATAAAATTAAAAATTTTTATCCCAAGGCAAGATTTATAACCATTGATCAACTTACCGAGGGACAAGCGTCTACGTGTCTGCGGGGAAAGAATTTTATAAATAACGATGAGGAACTGCTGATCGCCGGTTGCGACAATGGAATGGAATATTCGATAGAAAAGTTTGATCGATGCCGTTCAGAGGCAGACGTTATAGTATTTACTTATAGAAATAACGAAGCTGTGCTTGCCAATCCTGATGCATATGGTTGGATGAAAGTCAACGATAATGATGAGATTATTGATATATCGATAAAAAAGGCTTTATCTGATACGCCCATGCAGGACCATGCTGTTGTAGCGACATTTTGGTTTAAAATGGGCAAGATTTTTGTAAATGCAGCGGAGCGGATGATACAAAAAGACGATAGGATCAATGGCGAATTTTATGTTGATCAAGTAATTAAATATGTCATTGAACTGGGATATAGAGCGGTAGTATTTGAAATTGACAGGTATATCGGATGGGGAACTCCTCATGATTATGAGATTTATCAGAAAACATTTGAATATTGGCGTGGTTTCTATGAGAGGAAGATGATCTTGTGACAAGTAAATGGATGAAAACGCATTGTTTTACGAACAAAAACTATAGGATTATAAGCGTCATTTTGATCTGCACGGTTACTGGTTTTAAAATGATACTTATGACATTGTTTTCATCTGATTACCAAAATATGATGTTTGAGCCATTTGTAAATACTTTTTTGGCTGGGAATAACCCATATGAATATTATTATCAGAACGACCTTTTGGCATCTTTCCCTTATTTTCCTTTGATGCTTTTTATTGTGTCAGTCGGAGGAATGTTTGTAAAATTATTCTCAATCACAAATGGATTATTGGCAGACTTTGTATTTAAAATACCCCTATTTTTCTTTGATATTTTAGGCTATAGGTATATCAGAAAGCTGGGAATCAGATTTAAATATGCTTTTGTTTTTTATTATTGTTCACCAATTATCATATATGGCACATATATGCATGGGCAGCTGGACATAATTCCGACAACTTTTTTGATCGTATCGATATATCATCTTTTAGATTGGAAAAAAAGGAATAATCTTGTGAAGTACGCGCTCTTTCTTGGATTTGCTTTGAGTACAAAGTTCCACGTTCTGGCAGCAGTACCGATTTTGTTCTTATATATTACTAAAAAAAGGAATATATTTACCGCTATTAAGATTCATTTATTGACTGCATTGACAGTTGTAGGAATTGTTTTGCCGTTTTGGGGGAGAGGATTTATTGAGACGGTGTTGTTCAACAAAGAACAATCGCTGCTGATGACTACAAAATTTGATTATGGAACTACACAGATAATAATACCTGTTTTCGTTCTGCTCATAATCTATTTTTCTGCTTTTGAATTAAATTATTTTAATAGAAATATGCTTTTGTCTATGCTGGGATTATTATTTGCGGTATTTCTTATATGCCTTCCGCCCATGCCAGCATGGTTTATATGGATCGTACCTTTTATTGCATTATATTTTGGGTATGTTGAAAAAGACAAACATAGGGTGATGTTCATATATCTGTTGTTCAATTTTGCATATTTAGTATACTTTGGATTTTTCCATAGGACGGAATATGTAGATTTATATATGTGTGGACACAGCTTGCAAATGTATAAAATATATAATAACTCGGCCAAATATATTATCTTCACGATAATGGAAACCTACCTTGGAATAATTGTTTTCAAGATTTATAAATTTGGCCTTGCCACAAATAGTTTGTATCAGCGGAGAAACTCGGCATTTACAATCGGAATAGCCGGAGATAGCGGAGCCGGTAAAAGTAAACTGCTGGAGAAGATCGAACGTCTTTTTGGATCGGGGAAGGACATTCTTTTTATTGAGGGGGATGGTGACCACCGATGGGCCAGAGGTGACGCAAATTGGGATCAATATACAGCATTGGACCCTAAGGCAAACTATCTTTATCGTCAGGCAGAGGATATAATAAAACTAAAGTCCGGAATATATGTTGACAGAGTCGACTATGACCATGACAAAGGTGTTTTTACTGAGAAAAAGAGGGTCGTTCCGCAAAAGTATATTGTCTTATGTGGACTTCATTCATTATATTTACCAAAATTGCGGGATGTTATGGACTTGAAAATATATATGGATACGGATGATGAACTCCGTAAATATTGGAAAATCCAGAGAGATGTTGTTGAGCGTGGATATTCACAAGAAAAGGTGGTCGCCCAGATCGAAAAAAGGTATCCAGATGCTGAAAAATACATATATCCTCAGAAAAAATATGCAGATGTAGTCATCACATATTTTGACAAAAGCCTGAAGGACTGTTTTGAGGAAGATCATAGTGTGATTTTGAGCGTTAAGTTTGATGTGACGATTGACTTGAATGTAGAGCCGATATTAAAAGATATCAAAGATTCTGGAATTGGTACAGAATGGACGATCAGCGAGGACCTTACCAGACAAGAAATTGTTTTTGACGGTGAGGATTTGGAAAATATAGAAGTAGATTATGGTATGCTTGCTGAAAAAAATATTTTGCAATATGAAGACTTTTTTACATATGAACCTATATGGGGAAAAGACGTTGAAGGAATCATACAGTTGATGCTATTGTTTATCATCAGTGAAAGGATGAGGGCCAAGTGATCAAGGGAGTAATATTTGATTTGGATGACACGCTTTATAACGCCACTGAATGTTATCAGTATGGTATGAATTCACTTTCTGAATACGTGTACGAAGAATTTAATATTCAAAAAGAGGATTTTATAGATAAATTTGCAACAGCGAAAAAAGATGTAAAAACACAGCTTGGAGATGTGGCTGCATCACATAATCGCTTGCTATATATCCAGAGATTTTTAGAAATGATCGGAATGTCACCGTTTCAATATGCGCTTAAAATGTATGAGATTTACTGGAACTCTGCATTGAAAGGTATGTCTTTGTATGAATATGTTATACCGCTGTTTCGGATGCTGAAAGAACAGAAACGGAAGATCATCATTTTGTCAGACTTAACGGCATATATACAGTATCGAAAAATTGAGAGGTTAGCGATAGGAGATTATATTGATTTTTTGATAACGAGTGAGGAAGTTGGCAAAGAAAAACCTTCCGGGGAGTCGTTTGACGCTGTCAAGAAGAAAACAGGATTAACCGAAAATGAACTGTTAATGGTAGGGGACAGTTATGAAAAAGATATCATAGGAGCAAGAAAAGCCGGCATAAGGGCAATCCAATATAAACTTGATGTCAATATCATACAAGAAGTGAGGATATCTATATGAAGTTATCGATAATAGTACCGTGTTATAACGAGAAAGACAATATACCACTAATTTTGAACCGCTTCAGTGAAGTCATCAAGGGAAGAAACATTGACGTTATACTTGTGAATAATGGCTCTACGGATGGTTCACAGAGAGTCATGGAGATGCTGATTCCTAAATATACGTTTGCCCGAATGGTGGTTGTGGAGAAAAATAAAGGTTATGGTTATGGTATTTTACAAGGATTGAAAGCTGCCGATGGAGACTATTTGGGGTGGACGCATGCTGATATGCAGACAGACCCCAAGGATGTGGTAAGGGCATACGATTATATTGCCAATAAAAAAGAGGATAATTTATTTGTAAAAGGAAACCGGAAGGGCAGACCCTTTTTTGATGTCTTTTTTACTAATGGCATGAGTTTATTTGAAAGTATATATTTCGGGGCGCCTCTTTCAGATATCAATGCTCAGCCTAATATTTTTCCAAAGAGTTTCTATGAGGGATGGGATAATCCGCCGTGGGATTTTTCGCTGGATTTATATGTGTATTATAAAGCGAGAAAAGAAAAAATGCATATAGTAAGGTTTCCAGTGCGATTTACAAAAAGAATTTACGGTGAATCAAAATGGAATACAAGTTTAAAAAGTAAGTTAAAGTTCATTAAGCGAACATTATTATTCAGTTTTGAATTGAAGAAAAGAGAGGATGTGAAGTATTAAATGAATAACTCAAACTTCCCATATTAAAAATGGAGCTCATGTCTTGAAAAATCAATACTTTAGCTCATAAAATAGCATCAG
>CANQCX010000101.1 GCA_947591115.1 uncultured Lachnospiraceae bacterium
CATCTAAAAACCCGCGTAGGGCCTGCTGTGTTTAACAGCCTGACACCCCTTTTCAAAGGGGAAGCCATTAAACAAAGCAGCGTCTCGCGGGCAGCTCGATATACAAAAGTATAACGCTATTCCCTCACAAGCGAATTCGAATATGATATTCGGTCAGCCAGTAGTGGAGCTGGAGCAGATAAGCAATCATCTGCGGGCCTGCCATAAGCTGTCCGTACCAGGGTTTCCCGTAGTCTTTCGGATGGTTCAAAAAGCGGGTAAGCGCCTTTGGCTCGATCAGTTCAAACAGCGGCGAAGTGTGTTCCTCTAAAACCGCTGTCAGCCGTTCGCAGAGCAGCTTTTCATAAAACGGATGGTAGGTTTTTGGATAAGGACTTTTCCGGCGCAGCGCGATTTCTTCCGGAAGATAAGGAAGCGCGGTCTGCCGGAGCAGATTTTTTACTAATCCGTCCTTCGCTTTCATTTCCCAGGGAACATTAAATACATATTCTACCAGACGGCGGTCTGCAAAAGGAACGCGCGCCTCCAGTCCGGAATGCATACTGGTACGGTCCATGCGGTTCAAAAGCGTCTGCATGAAATACCGGATATTCAAATAGGAAATCCTCCGGCGGCTGGCTTCCGTTTCGTTGTCGGACGGCAGTACGGCGATCTCGCTGACTGCGCGGCAGTAAGAAGCGTCCACGTAATCTTCCATATGAAGGACGCTTTTTATTTCCGGACGGAGCAGCTCCAGACGGGGAGTAAGATCCGGCGTCCAGGGAAATGTCTGGCTGTTTAAAAATTCCGGCCGATGGAACCAGGGATAGCCGCCGAAGATTTCATCCGCGCACTCGCCGGTCAGCACGACCTTATGCGTTTTTCCGACCTCCCTGCAGAAAAATAAAAGCGAGGAATCAATGTCCGCCATACAGGGCAGATCGTGCGCTTTCATGGAATCCATCAAAAGATCCGCCTGCGCGTGATTATTGCAGAAAAGATAGTGGTGTTTACTGTGAATGGCATCCTTCATGGCATCCACAAACGGGCGGTCTTGCGAAGGCTGAAAAGCATTGGACTGAAAATATTTGTCATTATCGATAAAATCAAAGGAAAAAGTAGACAGCGTTTTTCCTTCTTTTTCCAACTCCTGCGCGCAGATTGCGGAAACGAGGCTGGAATCCAGTCCGCCGGACAGAAACGTACAGATCGGAACATCCGAAGTCATCTGCCGTTTGATGGCGTCGGTAACCAGAAAAGCGGTTTTTTCCAGCGTTTCTTCATAGGTATCGGTGTGCGGCCGGCTTTTTAAGCGCCAGTAGCAGGTATCGTGAAGTCCGAAGCGGCTGTAAGTAAGGTAGTGTCCCGGAAGACATTCCTGAAAATGTTCCAGTATGCCGCTGCCGGGATTCCGCGCGGGACCGAGACCCAGCAGTTCATTCAACCCCTCTGCATTGACGGAAGGCGCTATGTCGGGATAGCGCAGAATGCTTTTCAGCTCGGAAGCAAAAAGGAGCGTTTTGCCCAAAAAAGTATAAAAAAGCGGTTTAACGCCGAAGCTGTCGCGGAACAGATAGAGCGTTTGATGGCAGTCGTCCCAGACTGCGTAGGCAAAGATTCCGTTCAGCCGTTTGACAAAGTCGGGGCCGTAGCATAAAAATCCCTGAAGAAGCACCTCTGTATCGGATGACGTGCGAAAAACCGCGCCGCGCGCGCACAGCTCTTCCCGCAGCTCTTGGGTATTGTACAGTTCGCCATTATATACGATGGTATAGGAATTTCCGTTGATCTGTCTGGTCATCGGCTGCATCCCGCCGGACAGGTCGATGATGGAAAGTCGGGTATGAGCAAGTCCGCATGAGGGGTACAGTATTGTGCCGTTATCATCAGGCCCGCGATGCCGGAGAACCTGAGACATTTCGTTTAGTATTTTTTGAAAATAGGGACCGTTGGCGGTATAGTCTGCCTTCGGATCGCAAAATCCGGCGATTCCACACATAAAAAAAGAAACCACCCTGTTTATTTTGTGTTCATTATATGCAGATTTCCCATTTATGGTTCCTGAAATTTTCGTTTGGTTTGAACATGATATTTGCGCGCGCAAAAGTAAAAAAGAAAAAATCAAAAAAATTTAATATTTATGTTTGCATAATATTAAATGTGTGATATGATGTTCTCATAAAGCAAGAACAAAGGAGGTGAAGAGTATGACAAAAACTGACAAAAAGTTGGTAAAATTAAATAAAAGCGCCGGAAAAACCCCGAGATATGACCTTTTACTGGAAAACGACGTAGGTGAATTCTGGGCTCATGACGTCAAGTGCGTTGCGACAATAAGGGATTTTCTGGAAATGCTGGGAGATCAGCAGCCGTCATTTTGTGAAAACCGGTCAGTCAATGCGGTTCTGACGACATGGAACCACATCGCGCAGGGGATGAAGATCCAGATCGATATGGATATCAACCCGCCGCAGGAGATCCATGCCACGCTGCTGGAGCTGGACTTCCTGCTCGGGAACTTTATACAGCGCGGACTCAATGAATGCGTCTGGATCCCGAGGGAACAGCGCGTTTTTCGGGTAAGTGTCGGTCAGGACAAAACGAACCTGCTGATCGATATCGAGTTTAGTCTGGTATCGGTAAAACCAGCGGCTTATCTTTACAACAATATTTTTGCAAGGCTCCGCAGGGATTACGAAGCGGGATTAGCGGAAGCGATCGTGTATGAGCATGGCGGGAAGTATAAATATGAAGAAAAAAACAATATCGGTCATGTATCCATGAAATTTAAATATTAAACCAATGTCGGGATTTTGCGGCTTTACCGGCCCTGCAGACGCCGCGCGCTTTTGGGATGTCCCCTATTGACGGGGAAAAATTTATAGGTATAATGATTCTGAACAGAACATTTATCCTAAACTTTCGGCATTCCGGATTCGGAATGGGGAAAGCGCGGTCAGAAAAGAAAGCAGGTCATAAATATGCAAAAGCAGGTAAATCTTACAGAAGGCCCCATTGGAGTAAAAATAATTCAATATGCAGTCCCGCTGGCGGCAACGGGACTGCTGCAGCAATTATTTAATGCGGCGGATCTGGCGGTCGTCGGCCAGCTTCCCGGCGAATTCGGGAAGTCAGCAATGGCGGCGGTCGGCAGCAATGCTCCGGTAATCGGTCTGCTGGTAAATCTTTTTGTAGGGATTGCGCTGGGCAGCAATGTTACCATTGCGAATGCCATTGGGCAGCGGGATCATAAAACCGCTTCCAAAGCGGTACATACTTCGATCATCTTTGCCGTTCTCGGCGGCATCGTCATGATGGTCATCGGCGAATTGATCGCGGGGAACGTGGTAAAACTTTTAGACGTACCGGAGGATGTATTTGCGATGGCGGTCAAATATCTGCGGATCTATTTCCTCGGGATGCCGGTCATTCTGCTGTATAACTTTGAATCGGCGATCTTCCGGAGCTGCGGCAATACTAAGATCCCGCTGATCGCGCTTGCGGTTTCCGGCTCTTTGAATGTCATTCTGAATCTGTTTTTTGTTATGGTGCTGCATATGGATGTGGACGGCGTAGCGACGGCTACGGTCATTTCGAATCTGCTCAGTGCGGTCATACTCTTTGTCTGCCTAATGAAAAGCAGCATGGAGGTAAAGCTTTATCCCAAACAGCTTGGAATTGATAAACGAATCCTGTGGAGGATTTTAAAGATCGGGATTCCGGCGGGAGTGCAGAGCGCGATCTTTTCGCTTGCCAATATCGTTATCCAGACATCGGTCAACAGTCTTGGCACAACGATCATGGCGGCATCCTCCGCAGCATACAATCTCGAGATTTTCGCCTATTACGTGATGAACTCGTTCGGGCAGGCATGTACGACGTTTGTAGGACAAAATTACGGGGCGGGGAAAAACGACCGCTGCAGGCGCACGCTCAAGCTGTGCCTGATACAGAGCGCCGCAGCCACCGGCGTAAGCTGCGGATTGATCCTGCTGTTCGGAAAAACGCTGCTGTCTGTTTTTAACAGCGATCCGGAGGTAATCCATATCGGCTATATCCGGCTGCAGTATATTTTCTTTGCCTATATTTTCAGCTTTATACAGGAGACGGTTTCCGGTTATCTGCGCGGATTCGGACTGTCTATGGTTCCGGCGCTCTGTTCGATTTTTGGAATCTGCGGCGTTCGGCTGATATGGATGTTTACGGTGTTTCAAAAATATCCGGATTTTACCACGATCATGCTGGTTTATCCGATCAGTCTGGGAGTGACGGCGCTGGCGATCGTGGTCATGGCTCTCCTCTGGAGACCGTCCAGACGCTATCGGATGCAAAGCGCCTGACCGTTACAAAATATCTGACCGTTACGAAGCATGACCGCTTTGGAGCGTTCAGCCGTCCAGCGGCAGAAATACAGGACTGCGGTTTTGAAATACGGTATAGTAGTCAAAACCTGCCTGCCGGAGCAGCTTTGGAAGAAAGGAAAAAGAGTGCGCGATATCCTCGGGAGCGTGCGCGTCGGAGCCTAACGTAATGATTTCGCCGCCCAGTTCGCGGTAACGCCGCAGAACGGCGGCGCATGGGTTCGGCTGGTCGAGTCCGTATTTGTAACCTCCGGTATTCAGCTCGAGTCCTTTTCCGCGGGAGATCAGCTCACGCAGGATCTCATCCAGAATATCCGAAAATTTTTCATAAGAATAACAGCGGCTGCGGTTCGGACCATAGCGCACCACGTAATCCAGATGGCCGTAAACGTCATAGTCGGCGTCGGTGCGGACATTTTCCAGTACCGATTCAAAATATTCGCGGTACGCCTCCGTTTCCGTACGGTTTTTGTAATAATCCGGATAGTAGGGATCGCGTCCATGTACGACGTGGGAGGAGCCGATGACAAAATCGAACGGATAATTTTGGGTAATCCGGTTGTTTTGGGCGGTTACCTGAGGCTGCAGTCCCAGCTCGATTCCCCAGAGGATCGGAAAACGGCCGCGGTACTGCTCCATGAGGTTGGAAATGGCGCGGAAATAACCGTTGACGTCCAGCAGGAACAGCTCCGGATCCTCTTGGTATTCGTAATCCAGATGGTCGGTAAAGCAGATGCCGTTCAGATGTTTTTGGCAGGCCGTTTGAACCATAGACTCCGGAAGAGCGTCGCTGTCTCCGGAAAAGCAGCAGTGCATATGTGTGTCCCAAAGCATGTGTTGCGCCTCCTTACAGTTGTTTTCTGCTTTGCAGTATGAAATGATTGTACCTCATCCGGAGCCGGAAAAAAAGCAGGAAATTTTCGAAAGTGTATAAAAAAGAGGCGATTTAGGAAAAATTAACAATGTGGCAGAAAAAGGACTTGAATTTTATGGGAATAGTGGTTAAAATAGTAAAAGATAGGGAAGTCCTTTCCCGTAATATTTTATAATTCTAGGAGGAATTAAAACATGGCAGTAAGAGTAGCAATCAATGGTTTTGGACGTATCGGCCGTCTTGCTTTCCGGCAGATGTTTGGAGCAGAGGGATACGAAGTAGTAGCGATCAATGATTTGACCAGCCCGAAGATGCTGGCTCATTTGTTGAAGTATGACTCATCTCAGGGGAAATACGAGCATGCGGATGAGGTTTCCGCAAGCGAGGATTCCATTACCGTATGCGGCAAAGAAATTAAGATCTATGCGTTCCCGAATGCAAAAGACTGTCCATGGGGCGATTTGAAGGTTGACGTTGTTCTGGAGTGCTCCGGCTTCTACACCAGCAAAGAGAAAGCACAGGCTCATATTGATGCAGGCGCACGTAAAGTCGTAATTTCCGCTCCGGCAGGCAATGACTTACCGACGATCGTATACAATACCAACCATGAGACATTAAAACCGTCGGATACCATTATTTCCGCAGCTTCCTGCACGACCAACTGTCTTGCACCGATGGCGGATGCGCTGAATAAATATGCACCGATCCAGTCCGGTATCATGGTTACCATTCATGCATATACCGGCGACCAGATGACTCTGGACGGTCCGCAGAGAAAAGGCGATCTGAGAAGAAGTCGTGCGGCAGCGGTTAATATCGTTCCGAACAGCACCGGCGCTGCAAAAGCGATCGGATTGGTTATTCCGGAACTGAACGGCAAACTGATCGGTTCCGCACAGCGTGTTCCGACTCCGACCGGATCTACCACGATCCTGACGGCTGTTGTCAATAAAGCGGACGTTACGGTTGACGGCATCAATGCAGCGATGAAAGCGGCATCCAACGAGTCCTTCGGCTACAATGAGGACGAGATCGTTTCTTCCGATATTATCGGTATGAGATACGGCTCCCTGTTCGATGCAACCCAGACGATGGTAAGCAAGATCTCAGATGACCAGTACGAAGTACAGGTTGTTTCATGGTATGACAATGAGAACAGCTACACCTCTCAGATGGTTCGCACGATCAAATACTTCAGCGAGCTGGCATAATTCATTTTGAGGGAAAACCACCCGGATCCCATGCGGAATTTCAGGGTAAATTTAAAAAAATTGCTGAGGTCCGGTCCGGAAGGACCGGACTTTTGGCATTTTACTATGTATCAATCAATTAATTAGGAGGGTCAGGCGATGGGATTAAATAAAAAATCCGTAGACGACATTAATGTAAAAGGAAAAAGAGTGCTGGTAAGATGCGATTTTAACGTACCGCTGAAAGAGGGCGAGATCACAGACGAGACGCGTATCGTCGCAGCGCTTCCGACGATTCAGAAGCTGATGAATGACGGCGGAAAAGTCATTCTTTGTTCTCATCTTGGAAAAGTAAAGAACGGACCGAACGAGGGCGAGTCTTTAGCTCCGGTTGCAAAACGTCTTTCCGAAAAACTGGGCAAAGAAGTCGTATTTGTTTCTGATTATCATGTTACCGGCGCAGAGGCGACCGCAGCCGTAGAAGCGATGAAAGAGGGCGATGTGGTATTGCTTCAGAATACCCGTTTCCGCGGAGCAGAGGAGACGAAGAACGGCGAAGCCTTCAGCAAGGAGCTGGCGGATCTTGCCGACGTATATGTATGCGATGCGTTTGGTTCCTCCCACAGGGCGCATGCTTCGGTAGCCGGCGTTACCAAATTTATAAGTGAAAAAGGCGGCGAGAACGCAGT
>CANQCX010000102.1 GCA_947591115.1 uncultured Lachnospiraceae bacterium
TATTCCGGAATCGGTTTTACGACGATTTCCTGTTTTCCGATCAGCTTATCGACAAACAGGCAGACATTCTTTTTCTCGACTTCAATGATGACCATCATGCCTTCTTCGACTTTTGTCTTATACTCCCGCAGGTGATACCATCTGCCCAGCCGGAGTACCGGATAGCATTCGCCCCGTATCATTACGGATTCTTCGCCGTTCGGTTCATGGATCATGCGGTCTTCGGTCACGCTGACAAATTCCTTGACGACGCCCGTTTCTATGACAAACGAGGATGCGCCGACCTCCATGACAATCCCGTCGATAATGGCAAGCGTCAGCGGGATTTTTAAATTCATCAGGCTTCCCTGCCCCGGAGTGCTTTCAATTTCGAGCGTGCCGCCGATCGCCTGAATGTTCGAAACTACGACGTCCATTCCTACGCCGCGTCCGGAATATTCCGTAACCTGCTCGTTGGTAGAAAATCCCGGAAGCGTGATAAACTGGTAAACCTCTTTGTCCGTATAAGCGCTTTCCGGTTTTCCCGGCTCCAGCAAGCCTTGTTTTCTGGCTTTTGCAAGAATTTTATCGCGCTCGAGTCCTTTTCCGTTATCCTGAACCCCGATCCAGACTTTTCCGGACTCCGTTTTGGCGGAAAGCGTTACCTTTCCTTTTTCGGTCTTGCCGCTCGCCAGCCGCTCCTCTTTGCTTTCGATTCCATGATCTACGGCGTTTCTAACCAGATGCATCAAAGGATCGGAAATATGCTCGATGATATTTTTATCTACTTCCGTATGCTCTCCGATCATTTCAAATTCGATCTCTTTTCCGAGCTTCCGCGAAACGTCAAAAACGATGCGGTTCATCTTCTGGAAGGTATTGGTCAGCGGAACCATACGCATACTCATAATGACGTTCTGCAGATCGGTGGAAATCTTGGACATCTGTCCCGCCGCCTTGTTGAAATTGTCCAGATTCAGTCCCGGAACCTTTAGATCGGGATTCTGCAAGACAACCGACTGGGAAATGACCAGCTCCCCGATCAGATCCATCAAAAGATCCATCTTGCCGATGTCTACGCTGATAAACGCCGATTTTTCTGTTTTCTTTGGTTTATCCTTTGCCAGCTTTCTTGCCTTGCCCGGCTCTTTGGATTCAATGACGAAATCGCCCGGAGCCATGTTTTTCTGCGGCTTTTGTTCCTGCTGCTGCGCCTGTTTCGTGCGCGTTTCGATTTCCTCGACGCTGGAATCAAGATCGATCCGTATTTCCGAGCCGATGCTGTCAAATCCCTGCTGATAATCCTTCGCGCTGCAGGGATAGATGTCTACCTTTTCCAGCTCATATCCCGGCTGTACGATCTTTCGGATCTCTTCTTCCGAAGCCTGCGTCTTGAGCAGTATCTTAAAGCCGCTCTCCAAGATTTCATTTCCGCTGTCTTCGTTTGTCAGAATGTCATCCGGAGAATACATCATATCCTCGGCAAGTTCCTTTAATGCATATACCGTTTTGTACGCATGCATATTTGCCATCTGGATGCCGGGACTGTAGGTAAGATAGATCTTAAAATAATGGCTGTCGTTCGTCGCCATCGGCGCGATGTAAAACTGCGTCGGTTCGACATGCACGTTTTCTTTGATCTCTTTTTTCTTGTTTTTTGGATTGGAAGGACCTTTGATCTTTGTCAAAAACTGATCCAGCGATTCTAAAAGCTCCTTCCCGTTGCCGTCCGCCGCTTCGCCGTCCGCCAGCTTATCCATCTCTCCGGAGATAAAATCCGCTACATTTAAAACATGGTCTACCAGCTCCAGATGCGGAACGTTCTGCGGATGCGATTCTCTCAGAAAAAAGAACACGTCCTCCAGTTTATGTGCAACTGCGGTAATCTCGTCAAACATCATGATTCCGGACGAGCCTTTGATGGTATGCATCGTTCGAAAGATCTCGTTGATGCTGTCCTCATCAAAGCAATCCGCATCCTTTTGGTCGAGCACAATCTCCTGCAGATTCTCCAATAACTGCTGGTTCTCATAGAGATAGACATCCAGCATATCGCCGGTAATATAATCTTCTGCCATTGTGCGCTCCTTTCTATATTAACTTGAGCTTCTTTAACGCCTGTTCAAACCGCTCCTGATCGATCGGCTTGCCGGAATAAATGGTACACCCCAGTTCAAATGCCATTTTTACATTTTTCTCATCATTCAGCGCCGTCGTCATGATGACCTTGACCGCCTTTTCCTCCGGAATGTTGTAGTCCTTTTCCAGATTGCGGATCCCTACCAGCGCCTGATAGCCATCCATGACCGGCATCATAATATCCAGACACGCCAGATCGTACGGCTCTCCGTCCTCGAGCGCCATCATGAACGCATCTACGGCCTCCATACCGTCTACCGTAACGTCGCACTCCCCATATCTGGATAGAAAGTTGGTCATAAATTTACGGGTTACATAGTCGTCTTCTGCCAATAAGATCTTCATATCCTAATCTCCTCACATTTTATTTAATAATGTATAGGTTCTTCCGGCAATATCCGAAAGTTTTTCCTGATATTCAACAGCTCCCAGCTCATACGCTACCTTTGGCATTCCGTATACTACACAGCTTGATTCGTCCTGCCCGATGGTTCTTGCTCCGGCATTTCTCATTTTCAGCAATCCCTTTGCGCCGTCGCCGCCCATTCCGGTAAGGATGATGCCCAGCGCGCGGTCTCCCGCCGTTTTGGCAACCGATTCAAACAACACGTCCACCGAAGGACAGTGCCCGTTGACCTTCGGCGCTTTCTTGCAGACTACCTGATATTCTCCCCCAACCGAGGTAAGCTGCATATGGGCATCGCCGCCCGGCGCGATCAATACCTGTCCGGGTACGACGACATCTCCCGTCGCCGCTTCTTTTACGGCTACCCTGCATTTTCCGTTCAAACGGTCCGCATACATTTTTGTAAATCCCTGCGGCATATGCTGTACGACGACAACGCCGGGAATATCCGTCCCGAATTCCTGAATCAGTTCCGCGATCGCCTCCGTACCTCCCGTAGAAGCGCCGATCGCAACTACCATCTGACGGCTTTTTTTGGCTTCCATCGACGGCAGAACGGTTTTTCCCGCCGTCCGTTTGATATTTCCAAGCCTTGCAATCGAAGCGATCTTAATCTTGCTCGGAAGCTCGCTTCGGATAAATTCCGCGATCTGCTCTTTTCCCGCGGCGGTCGGCTTCGCTACAAAATCCACCGCTCCCGCGCTCAACGCATCAAATACTTTATCGCTTAATGAGCTGATCATAACGACCGGAAGCGGATACTGCGGCATCAGCTTCCGCAAAAACTCCAATCCGCTCATCCTCGGAAGTTCAATATCCAATGTCATTACATCCGGCCGGTATTTTACGATCGCGTCCCTTGCCTCAAACGGATCCCTTGCTGCCGCAACCACTTCAATTCCCGGATCTTTATTCAAATTCTGCACCAGAAGTTCACGAAATACCAGTGAATCTTCTACAATCAATACCCGTATCCGACGCATGAGAGTTAAATTCCTTCCTTTTTCCGGAAAATCGACGGCTGGATCATCTCAAACGGGATTTTCCCCCTGTCGATGGTTTCCGTTCTTCCGATAAATAAATATCCGCCCGGCTTCATAAAGTCGTATACCTTCCGGATCAATTCCTGTTTGGTGGCGGCATCAAAATAGATCATGACATTCCGAAGAAATACAATGTGCATTTTTCTGCGGAACGGGAACGGATCCATCAGGTTAAACTGACGGAACAAAACTTCGTTCCGCAGTTCCTCCGTTACCTGATACTGTCCGCCTCCGGAAAGCCTTCGGAAATACCGCCGCTTCCATGTATCGGGAAGCGTCTCGATCCGTTCGGCGGCGTAAACTCCCTGCACCGCCTGTTTTAAAACCTCGGTGGAAATGTCCGTCGCAAGGATGGTCGTATCCCATGCGTCATGCTCGAGTCCGAAAAAATCCATCATCAGCATCGCAAGCATGTACGGCTCCTCCCCGCTGGAAGACGCCCCGCACCAGATATTTAGATCCTTAGCTGCTGCCTCCTTCTGTTTCAGCTGCGGCAGTACCTCCCTTCGCAAAAAATCAAAATGCTCGAATTCCCTCATAAAAAACGTATGGTTTGTCGTAAGCAGGCTGACCAGCTTTTTTTCCAGCTCGCCCGTATGATCCTGCTCTACCGCGTTCATGTATTCCGTATAATTTTTCCATCCTTTGGAACGGATATAATTTTCCAAACGGCCGCTGACAATTTCCTTTTTTCGGTCCATGTCAATTCCATACCGGCTCTTGAGAAATACGTATATCCGATAAAACTCTGCATCTGTCATCGTCATGTTCGTATACCCCTAGAATTCCATATACTCCTTTTCAGCAAAGCTGCCGGTAAATCTTGCGGAGGATCTGGAAGATATCGGGATGAAACTTTTTGCCCGCATCCTTTTCCATGATTTCAAAGGCTTCTTCCCTGCTGTATTTCTTCCGGTAGGTGCGCGCCTCCGTCAGCGCGCAGTACGCCCCTACAACCGCAACGATCTGTGCGGAAAGCGGGATCTCGTCCTCCTTTAATCCGACCGGATAGCCGCTTCCGTCCCAGTTTTCATGGTGATAGTGCGCAATGTCCCTCGACATCCGGACAAAACTGTTATAATCTCCCGCCGCTTCGATATCTCTTAAAATTCGGGCGCCGACCGTAGTATGCGTCCGCATTTTCTGTTTTTCTTCCGGTGTCAGTTCTTCTTTTTTCTGCAAAATATCCGTCGGAATCGCGACATTTCCCAGATCGCAGAGCGGCGCCGCCAGTTCGATGGTATCGACATAGCTGTCCGATATGAGATTGTCATACTTCGGAGAAAGCTGCATCGCTTCCGCAAGGATGCGGCAATTGCGGCTGAGACGCTCCATATGCTCCTCGTCGTAACGGGCGTTTTCCCGCGCTACGCGGATCAATGCGTACAGCACGTTCTTTTTCTCCCGCTCGACCTGCTTGAGCTGCTCGGTCACAGAAACCTGAAGCTTCCGGTTCATCTCCTGCATCTGCTTGCTTGCCTCCGCCAGCTTTAAATGCAGCGTAACCCTCGCCTTTACCACTTCCGGAATAAACGGTTTTGTTATGTAGTCTTCTCCGCCCAGTTCAAATCCCTTGACCACGTCCGACGGATCATCGAATGCGGAAATAAAGATGATCGGGATCTGTCTGGTATTTGCATCCTTTTTCATCACTCTGCAAAACTCATAACCGTCCATGACCGGCATGGCAATATCCAGAATGATCAGCTGCAATTGATAGCGCTCGACGATCTTTAACGCCTGCGCGCCGTTTTCCGTCAAAATCGGCTGATAACCCATATCCGATATGATATTTTTCAAAACGAACCGATTCGTTTCCACGTCATCCACGATCAGAATACGCGGTGTTTCCTGAATTTCAGATGCCATTCTGTCCCCCTAAACCGTTTCCATTAATTCCTGCAGTTTTTTATGCGCGGCGGTCGCCTTATCGTAATCTTCCTTCTGCACCGCCATTTTCAGACGGAGCGCCGCGCTTTTTACCTCTTTGGGCGCCTGATCGGTCAATTGCTTTAACGTCTCCGCGAACATCTCCGCCTTTTCCCAATTTTCCATCTCCACGCATAGGATCAGCTTCGACAGGCTTTTCCCGATCTCTTCGATATTGTCCTCGCTTCCGTATACCCATGTCGTCCGGTTGTCCTGAACCTCAAAAAGACTTTTGATGACCGGCTCGGAGGACTGGACGGCAGACGGCATGACCGGCTGCGGTATGGCTGTTTTGGCCTGCTCTTTGTCCGCTTCCTCCGGAACCTCTACCCAGATATGGAACGAAAACATGCTGCCTTTTCCCGGCTCGCTCTCCAAATGAATGCTTCCTTCCATCATTTCTACCAGCTGCTTGCTGATATTCAGTCCCAGACCGGTTCCGCCGTAGCGGCGCGAAATCGATGCGTCTACCTGCGTAAAGCTTTGAAAGAGCTTATCCTGATCGGATTTGTCGATTCCGATCCCCGTATCGATCACAAGGAAAAACAGCTCGATCCGTTCGTTGATCTGTGCCGTCCGCACCACTTCCAGAATAATGCTTCCGACCGAAGTAAATTTATAGGCATTGGAAAGCAGATTATTTAAAATCTGAACGATCCGCAGTTCATCCCCGATAATGTATTCCGGTATTTCCGGCGAAACGGTTACCGTAAATTCCAGTCCCTTTTCGGTAATTTTATTGCGGTGGTTCGCCGCTACATACTCGATCATGCCGCGAAAATCAAATTTCCGCTTTTCCAGTATGAATTTGCCGGATTCGAGTTTGGAAAAATCCAAAATATTGTTGATGATGGAATTCATATCCGCACAGCCGCGCTCGATCAGCGAAAGCAGATGCTGCTTTTTCGGATCCTCCTCGACCGCCGCCAGCTCCCTTGCGTTGCCGAGAATGCCGTTTACCGGCGTACGGAGCTCGTGCGTAACGCTCGCCACAAATTCCGACTTCATCTGCCCGACGCTTTGAATCTCCTGCTCGATCTGATTGGCGCGCTTCCAGAGCATGTTGCGCTCGGAGGTATCAAATGCCATACAGCAGTAAAAGACCTTGATACCGGTTCCCTGAAACAGCCGCGCATTGACCGGAAAACAAGTCCTGTTCTTCCGGTAGGCATCGAGATCCCTGTCGGTTCCGTCAAACGGGTATTCGGAAACAAAGCCTCCCGCCGCTTCCGAAAAAGCGCCCGGAAAGACCTCCCATATGTAGCTTTGGAACAGATCCATGCCGTAGCCGAGCTTTTCATCCGCGCTTTTATTGGCATAAAGAATCCGTCCGCTCTCATCAAAAACAAGCGCCAGCTCATGCGCATTGTGAATGGAAAACTGAAAAATCTCGTTCCGGCACTCCTCATCTTCTATCATGCTGCTTCTCCCCAATTGCATAGTAAACCAAACTAACTAAAACTTCCCATAGCAAAAATGGGCCTCGTACCTTGAAAACTCAATAATACAGGCAATCGGATAGTATATTTAT
>CANQCX010000103.1 GCA_947591115.1 uncultured Lachnospiraceae bacterium
ACGCTTGCAATCGGATTCAAACAATGATATTTATACATATGATCTTTCCTTTCCGTTTCCTCAGGCATTTTCCTCTTCAAACTTTTTCATAAATGCGACCAGCTTCTCTACGCCCTCCTTCGGCATCGCATTGTAAATGGAAGCGCGCATACCTCCTACGCTGCGGTGTCCTTTTAAGTTCTCGAAGCCCGCTTCTTTGGCTTCTTTGACAAACTTCGCATCCAGTTCATCGTTTCCGGTCACAAACGGAACGTTCATCAGAGAGCGATCCTCTTTGCGCACCGTTCCATGAAACAGTTTGCTTTCATCCAGAAAATCATAAAGAATCTTTGCTTTTTCGATATTGCGCTGCTTCATTACTTCGAGGCCGCCCATTTTCTTTAACCACTTAAATACTTTTCCGCAGATATAAATGCCGTAGCATGGCGGCGTATTGTAAAGCGAGTCGTTATCCGCCTGCGTTTTGTATTTCAGCATGGTCGGGGTTCCCGGAAGCACGTCATCGGTAATCAGGTCTTCCCGAATGATCACAATGACAACGCCCGCCGGTCCGATATTTTTCTGTACGCCGCCGTAGATGACGCCGTATTTTGTTACGTCTACCGGCTCCGATAAGAAGCAGGAAGAAACGTCGGCTACCAGAAGTTTTCCTTTGGTATTCGGCAGCGTCTGGTATTTCGTGCCGTAGATCGTATTGTTTTCACAGATATAAACATAGTCCAGATCCTCCGGAATATCCAGATCGGAGCAGTCCGGAATATAGGAAAACGTTTTATCCGCAGAAGAAGCCAGCTCAATCGCTTCGCCGTAGAGCTTTGCTTCCTGATATGCTTTCTTCGCCCATTGACCGGTCACGATATATCCCGCTTTCCGGTTCTTCATCAGATTCATCGGAACCGCCGCAAACTGCTGGGAAGCTCCTCCCTGCAGAAACAGCACTTTATAATTATCCGGAATCTTCATCAGATCCCGTAAATCCTGCTCCGCTTCTTTGATGATATTGTCATATACCTTCGAACGGTGGCTCATCTCCATTACGGACATCCCGCACCCTCTGTAATCCATCATTTCATCCGCAGCTTCCTGAAGCACTTCCTCCGGAAGTACCGCCGGACCTGCTGAAAAATTGTAAACTCTGCTCATTTTGCATTTCCTCCTTTACTTACTACACTAACTTATACAATTCCTCCGGATTTGTCAACAAGAACCGTTCTTATAATCCGCTTCGTCAAACGCCTCGTCGATCGGACTTCCCGGTGCAACCATCGGCCATACCTTATCATCGGAATCAATGATGCAGTCGATCACAAACGGGATTTTGCATTCCAGCGCTTCTGCAAAAGCCGCTTCAAATTCTTCCCTTGTTTTGACGCGTCTGGCTTCTGCGCCCATTGCCTCTGCAAGCTTTACGTAGTCTAATCCGTCGTCCAGCACCGTTGCCGAATAATGTCCTTCGTAAAAGAGTGTCTGCCACTGGCGTACCATGCCCAATACATGGTTGTTTACGATTACTTCGATCAGCGGAAGCTTTTCCCTTACGGCGGTGGCAAGCTCGTTCATGTTCATCCGAAAACAGCCGTCGCCCGCGATGTTGATGACCTGCTTATCCGGATTTGCCGTCTGCGCGCCGATCGCCGCGCCCAGTCCGTACCCCATCGTTCCAAGTCCTCCGGAAGAAAGCAGGGTACGCGGCTCTTTGTATTTATAATACTGCGCCGTCCACATTTGATGCTGTCCGACCTCCGTAACCATCAGTGCGTCTCCGTTGACCATTTCGTATATTTTTTCGATTAAAAACGGGCCGCTTAATCCTTTCTGTGAATAGGACAGCGGATATTCTTTCTGGTAAGTTTCGATATGCTCCAGCCAGCGTTTATGCTCCTGTTGGGCAAGCCGTTCATTCAGCCGCTTTAAGATTTCATTTACGTCGCCGATGATGCTTGCATCCGCCGTAATGTTTTTGTTGATTTCCGCCGGATCCACATCAAGCTGCAGGATTGCCGCCTGATTGGCAAATTTTTTGGCGTTTCCCAGCACCCGATCGGAAAACCGCACGCCGATGGCGATCAGAAGGTCGCATTCGCTGACGCCCAGATTGGAGGTCTTCGTGCCATGCATTCCCAGCATTCCCGTATACCGCTCATCGGTTCCGTCAAATGCGCCTTTTCCCATCAGAGTGTCGCAGACAGGCGCATCCACCAGCTCTACAAATTTTTTTAATTCTGCGCTTGCACCGGAGATTACCGCGCCGCCGCCCACAAAGATAAACGGCTTCTGCGCTTTTTCGATCATCGAAAGCGCGGTATCGATATCCTCCTGCCGGATAGTTTTAGAAACCGGCTCCGGCATGACCGGAGTTTTTCTTTCGTATTCCGCCTTGTTTGACGTTACATCCTTCGGAATATCGACCAGCACCGGCCCCGGACGCCCCTTTCTTGCTATGGCAAAGGCGCGCCGGATCGTATCCGCCAGATTTTCCACATCTTTGACAATGAAATTATGCTTGGTAACCGGCATGGTAATTCCGGCGATGTCGATCTCCTGAAAACTGTCCTTTCCAAGCAGCGGCACGTTGACGTTGCAGGTCAGCGCAACTACCGGAACGGAATCCATATACGCAGTTGCGATTCCGGTAACCAGATTCGTCGCCCCCGGACCGGAGGTTGCAAGGCATACGCCGACCTTTCCTGTGCTTCTGGCATATCCGTCCGCAGCATGGGAGGCTCCCTGCTCATGGGAGGTCAGCACATGCCGGATCTCCTCTTTGTGCTTATATAATTCGTCATATACATTTAAAATCGCTCCGCCCGGATAACCGAATACGGTATCTACGCCCTGCTCTTTTAAACATTCGATTATGATTTGTGCTCCTGTCAACTGCATTTTCCAATCCCCTAATCTCTCTTTGTACTTTTACTGCTTCGGCAGCTCTAGAACCGCTCCCCGATTACCGGAGGTAACCAGCGAAGCATACCGTTTCAGATAGCCGGTCGTTACCTTCGGCTCTCTCGGCTGCCATTTTTCGCGGCGCGCTGCCAGTTCTTCATCGGAAACCTGTAGATCCAGCGTCATTTCCGGAATATTGATCCGGATGATGTCGCCCTCCTCTACCAATGCGATCGGTCCGCCGACGGCTGCCTCCGGCGATACATGACCGATGGAGGCGCCTCGGGAGGCGCCGGAAAATCTGCCGTCCGTAATCAGCGCAACGGAGCTTCCCAGTCCCATTCCGGCAATCGCCGAGGTCGGATTCAGCATCTCGCGCATACCCGGTCCGCCCTTCGGGCCTTCATAACGGATGACCACAACGTCTCCTTCTACGATCTTTCCGCCCTTAATCGCGTCAATCGCGTCTTCCTCGCAGTCAAATACGCGCGCCGGACCTTCGTGTACCATCATTTCTTCTACAACGGCGGAGCGCTTGACTACGCTGCCGTCCGGTGCAAGATTTCCCTTTAATACGGCAAGTCCTCCTGTTTTGCTGTACGGATTGTCCACTGTCCGGATGACCTCCGGATTGAGGTTTACGGCATTTGCGATATTTTCCCCTACGGTTTTTCCGGTTACGGTCATGCAGTCCGTATGGAGCAGTCCGATGTCGGCAAGCTCCTTCATAACCGCATAAACGCCGCCCGCTTCGTTTAAGTCTTCCATATAAGTCGGACCTGCCGGAGCCAGATGACAGAGGTTCGGCGTCTTTTCGCTGATGGAATTTGCAAAACTAATATCAAAATCAAAGCCGATCTCATGCGCAATCGCCGGAAGGTGAAGCATGGAGTTGGTGGAACATCCCAGCGCCATATCTACGGTCAGCGCATTTAATATCGCCTCTTTTGTCATGATGTCGCTCGGGCGGATATTTTTCTTGTACATTTCCATGACCGCCATGCCTGCATGCTTGGCAAGCTTGAGTCTTTCGGAATACACTGCCGGAATCGTGCCGTTTCCGCGAAGTCCCATTCCCAGCGCTTCCGTCAGGCAGTTCATGGAATTTGCGGTATACATGCCGGAGCAGGAGCCACAGGTCGGGCAGACCTTATGCTCATATTCTCTTACTTCTTCTTCGGTCATCGTACCCGCCGCATAGGAGCCGACTGCCTCAAACATGGAGGAAAGGCTTCTTTTCTGCCCTTTTACGCGTCCTGCCAGCATCGGCCCTCCGGAAACAAATACCGTCGGTACGTTGATACGCGCCGCCGCCATCAAAAGTCCCGGTACGTTTTTGTCACAGTTCGGCACCATGACAAGCGCGTCAAACTGGTGCGCCAGCGCCATGCATTCCGTCGAATCCGCGATCAGATCTCTGGTTACTAAAGAATATTTCATTCCGATGTGTCCCATCGCGATTCCGTCGCAGACTGCGATCGCCGGAAATACGACCGGAACGCCGCCAGCCTCCGCAACGCCGAGTTTTACGGCGTTTACGATTTTATCCAGATTCATATGCCCCGGAACGATCTCGTTATAAGAGCTTACGATCCCGACCATCGGTTTTTTCATTTCTTCTTCGGTAAAACCTAATGCATTAAACAGACTTCTGTGCGGAGCCTGCTGCATTCCTTCTTTTACATTGTCACTTTTCATGGTACTCTCCTTTTTCTTTTATTTTTCATCAGCGGATGCGCTCTGCGATCAGATCGCCCATCTGCGCCGTCCCGACCTGTGTGATCCCTTCTCTGGTTTCTCCCGGCTGCGGCATAATGTCAATGGTGCGGAAGCCCTCCTGCAGTACTTGGGAAACCGCCTGTTCGACTGCGTCCGCCTCTTTATCTAAATCGAACGAGTAACGCAGCATCATTGCCGCGCTTAAAATCGTGGCAATCGGGTTGGCAATGCCTTTTCCTGCGATATCCGGCGCAGAACCGCCGCTCGGCTCATAAAGACCGAATTTCGTATCGTTTAAGCTGGCGGAGGAAAGCATTCCGATGGAACCCGTTACCATGCTGGCTTCATCCGATAAAATATCGCCAAACATGTTTTCCGTTAAAATCACATCGAACTGCTTCGGATCCTTGACAAGCTGCATCGCACAGTTGTCTACCAGCATATGCTCATAGGAAATATCCGGATAATCCGCTGCAACCTCCTCGACGATCTTTCTCCACAGCCGAGAAGAATCCAGCACGTTCGCCTTATCGACGGAAGTGACTTTCTTTCTCCTTTTTCCGGCAATGTCAAAGGCGCGTTTTGCAATCCTTCGGATCTCTTCCTCGCTGTAGGTCAGCGTGTCGGTCGCCGTAAGCACCCCGTCCACTTCCTCGGTCTTTCTCTGTCCGAAGTACAGTCCGCCGGTCAGTTCGCGCATGATCATCATGTCAAATCCGTCTCCGATAATGTCGTCCCGCAGCGGACACGCCGCTTTTAATTCCTTATATAAATAAGCGGGCCGCAGATTTGCAAACAGATTTAAGGACTTTCTCAGCTTTAACAGTCCGGCCTCCGGCCGAAGCTCCGGCGCCAGCCGGTACCATGGGGAGGTCGAGGTATTTCCTCCGATCGAACCCATCAGCACCGCATCGCTTTTCTGTGCCTGCGCAATGGCTTCGTCGGTCAGCGGAACGCCCGTCGCGTCAATGGAACACCCTCCCATTAAAATCTCTGTATAGTGAAACGTATGTCCATACTTCGTTCCAATCCGATCCAGCACTTTTCTTGCTTCCGTCACGATTTCCGGTCCGATTCCGTCGCCGGAGATCACGCCAATCTGAAACTCCATATCCTATCCCTCTTTTCTTTTCGTCATTATTACTATCATATAGCATTGATTCTTTATTTTCAACTAAAACCGTTATTGAACTTTTTTATACACATTATAACTTTGCATTATAATATTCTGCATAAAATCCGCAAAATCAGAAACAATAATATTGACATTACAGCTTCATTCGTTATAATAAAATTGTGATTTTGTAAAAATTTTGCAGAATGGAGATAATAACATGCTTCTGGAATTCAAAGTCCAAAATTATAAGTCCTTTTCTGAGGAGGCTGACCTTATCATGACGGCAGCACCAAAGCAGAAGGGACTTGACTATAGTTTGTGCAGGGAAAAAATCAAGAGCAAGGAAATTCGCGGTCTTAGCACCTCTGTGTTGTACGGTCCCAATGCGTCCGGCAAGACAAACATGATCGGTGCAATGGATGTTCTGAGGGCAATCGTACTCCGCGGCAACATCCGAAATACCGAAGAGCAAATGCTGCCGAATCCGGCGGCATCCAATCTGGAACTGATACCGAACAATCAGTATGGCGATAACAAGCCGGTGGAGTTTGTAATTGAGTTTACAGAAGGCGGATACCGGATTCATTATGAACTAATCATCTATCTTGGAGCATTCATGGAGACAGAGGCCGAGAGAAAGGTAGTTAGAGAGGTTCTGGCGGTTAACGGAGAGATGATATTTGAGAGGAATGAACATTTGACGGTCGGCGCTCTAAAGTCCATCGCCGATCATATGCAGAACGATTTCTCAGATCATCTGCAGGAGATCGCAGAACGCGGATTGAATCCCGAAGAACTGTTTCTGACCAATGGATTCCGACTGCTTTATTCAGGAACCTTTGCAAAGCTGATTACCGATTGGTTTGCAAATAAGTTCATGGTAATCTGCAGGGCGGACTCCATGCAGCTAATCAAACGTTTTTCAGATCCACAGAAAGCCACAATCTATATTGAGAAGACCACAAATGATGCCGCGAGGATATTCGGCATCAATTCCAATGCAGTTGGGTATGTGGTGGCGGATGACGAGTCTGAGACAAGACTCTGCTCCATATTTAATGGCTTGAAAAATAAGAAGAATGTGGCAATGGCTGCAGATATTTTTGAATCCTACGGAACGATCCGCTTCATCACGATCTTT
>CANQCX010000104.1 GCA_947591115.1 uncultured Lachnospiraceae bacterium
ATTTGTTTCGTTATCATCCACCACCAGAATTTTTGCCATCGGCGCTTCAAAGCTCTGTTTATAATGCTCGCGCTCTTTTGCATGAAATCTCTGCTGATAATTAACGCTTCCGATTGGCTTTGCATCGGCAATCGGCTGATCCAGCGTGACCGTAAATACCGAGCCCTTGCGGTAAATACTGTCCACCGTTATGGTTCCGCCCATCAGGCTGACCAGCTGCTTGGTTATCGCAAGTCCCAGTCCGCTTCCTTCGATTTTACGGTTATTTTCCCGATCGATCCGTTTAAAATAATCGTACAGCGAATCCAAATCCTCTTTTTTAATTCCGATTCCGGTATCACTGACCGATATCGTCAGGCGGACGGTATTTTCCTCCTTCTCCTCCGCCTGTACGTCCAGCGTAACCGATCCTTTCGGCGTATACTTTGCCGCGTTGGTCAGCAGGTTGATCAGCACCTGTTTGATCCGCACTTCATCCCCGATCATGGCGGACGGCAGCTCGCTATCAATATTGACGTTAAAATCCAGATTTTTCTCATCCATGCGTATCTGCAGCATTCCGATCACGTCGTCAAACAGCTCTCTGGTGCGGTAAGCTGCCGGTATGATCGACATGCGGTCGCTTTCTATTTGCGAAAAATCCAAGATATCATTGATCAGCGTCAGAAGAATCTTGCTGGCGTTTTTTACCTTCAGCGCGTCCTCCGCTACCTCGTCGGAAATCTCCTCACGCAGAATCATTTCGTTCAGTCCGATAATGGTATTGATCGGCGTACGGATCTCATGGCTCATATTGGCAAAAAACGCGTCTTTGGATTTGCTGATCTTTTCAATCTCATCCTTCTGCTCGAGCGTACGCTCCCGCTCCTTTTCATAGGATTGAAGCTGATAGCGCATGATAAAGCCGATGGAGATTCCAACGGTTAAAACGGCAAAAAGCGAGTCATAATATGCGTCCGTTTTCGATCCCAGAGAAACGATCAGTTCCGGATGGCTATAGCCGATCAGGTAGGTGCTGACATCCACAAGAACCGCCACGCTGACAAACAGGTACAGCTTCACGCCCCGAAACATAATAAAAAGATACAGCATTCCAAGCACGAACCACACCGTTGCGCCCCCGTTGATCCCGCCGCTGAAAAAGAATACAAACGGAAATACGCCGCAGACGATCACAACCGCAAAAAACATGGCGGCGGCTTCTATCTTCCGGAACCTAAACGCGAGCACCATCGCCAGAAGAACGGCGCCGAATAAGGCGCAGATCGGAAGTGCATTGCTGAGCCAGTTATCCAGCGCAACGCCGGCAATGATCGCAATAATGCATACAAGAAAAGACATCATAAGTATTAAACGGAACAACTGCTCCCTCATACCGCTTGTTCCTCTGATCAGTTTTCTTATTTTCTCGCGCATCCTACCCCCGCCTTCTTCCATGTGACCGATTAAATTCCCGATATCTTGATACGGTCTCCGCTGCCGACAAATAGTCCGACATCTGAATTTTATGTTTTGCCGTCTCCGCCAAACCGCTCAGCGAATGTCCGTTATAGGTACACTGCGCCAGACGATCTGCAATCGCCAGCATCTGATCCGTATCAAACGCAAACGCCGCATCCTCAAATTCCAGTGCGATACGATCCAGCTGCTCTTCTTCCAAGCTCTCCCTGCCGCCGGAATCCTCCTCAGGCTCCTGCGGACAGACCGCCCTGCTTCTTTCCAGTTGTTTTAAAATCCGGTCATATTCCGTCATCATCGCATAGTGGTGCTTTAAAATATACGCTTCCTCTCCCTGCTTCCCCGCAAGCTCCAGCTCTCTTGCCATATCGGAAAGATTCTTGACCCCTATGCTCTGCATCGTACTCTTTAGTCCATGGACAAATGTCGTATAATTTTTCCATTCCTTCTTCCGGAACGCCTGCTCGAGCTTGTCCTGCTCTTCCGCGCCGGAATCATATACCAGCCGCAGTACCTCCAGATACCCCTCCTCGCTTCCGCAGTATTTTAATCCGATATGTTCGTTAAAATCCTGCGGCGGCAGATCCAAGCCGGTATTTGTTTCGTTTTCTTCCTGTCTGCTTTCCGTCTCCGCCTGCTGCTTTGGTTTGTTTTCCCAAGCCTCCTCCGGTACGACCTTTAGCTTTTCCTGCGGCAGAATCCGCTTCAGCACCCGTTCCAGCACCGATACCTCGATCGGCTTTGCAATAAAATCCTGAAATCCCTCGTTCAAAAATACCTCGCGCATTCCCCCGACCGCATTTGCGGTAACGGCAACCACC
Organism: uncultured Lachnospiraceae bacterium; assembly: GCA_947591115.1. GTDB lineage: Bacteria > Bacillota > Clostridia > Lachnospirales > Lachnospiraceae > Roseburia. The sequence continues at coordinate 2,280 of CANQCX010000104.1, forward strand.
GGAAGCTTTTTAAAATAATTTCCCTGCTTCTGACGAATTCTCTGCAGCGTTTCGATTCCGTCCATCTCCGGCATCATATGGTCCATGAATACCACGTCATAGCTCATATTTTCTATCTTTTCAAGAGCCTCCGCTCCGCTGGTGGCAATTGCCGCTTTGATCTGGTACGGCTGCAGCAGTCCCTCCAGCACGCGGATATTCATCAGGTTATCGTCTACGATCAAAACATTTGTGTCCGGCGCAATAAATTTTTCCCGAAAATAAGAATTGACGTCGCTTCCTGTCAGCAACTGCTTTTCATTTAACGCCATGACGATCGGCAGAATAAAAAACGGTTTATACATCCGCATGATCTTCGGATTGAGCAGCCGCGCCTCATTGTACCGCTCGATAATCGCGATCAGCTTTGTCGTTTCCGCCAGTTGGTTAAAAAACGGAATGTCTTCTTCGTATTCTTCAATACTGATAAAAACATGCGTAAAATTTTCACGCTGCGCCCGCCGTTTTAACTCGGGCAGATTCTGGCACACATGGCATTTTACTTTTAGCTGCGCGATCATGTGCAGAATGACCTGACTATACGCTTCCCGAACCTCCGGACGGTCATACCTCTCCATATCGACATAAATCGCAACATTGATGCGCTCCCGATCCTTTACCAGCGCGATCGGCGTTGCATCCGATACTTTCTGCGGAATGACAAACTGAACCTCGCTTCCTTTTCCGTATTCGCTCGAAACGGTAATGAAGCCGCCCATCATGTCAACCAGAATCTGCGAGATCGCGATTCCCAGTCCCACGCCCTCCTTCTGGCGGTTCCGTCTGGTATCCGCCTGATTGAAGTTGCGGAAGAGTTTTTCCATGCTTTCTTTTTTCATGCCGATACCGGTATCTTTGATCCGCACGATCAGGTTGATCCCATAATCGGTTTTTCTCGCCTGAAGAATAATGCTGACGCAGCCTTCTTCGGTAAATTTGATCGCGTTGTTAAACAGATTCATAATGACGCGCCGGATCTTTTGCTCGTCTCCGATCAGTCCGCTTGGAATATCCGCCTCGCAATCCACGATCAGATCGATGTCTTTTTCATTTTTGCGCGCCATTGACATATTGATGACGTCGTTAATGGTAGAGGTAATGTTGTAAACCTCCTCGACCAGCGTCATTTTTCCGGACTGCATTTCCGTAAAATCCAATACATCGCTGACAATGGACTGCAGATTCCGTCCTGCCGTTTGGATATTAAACACGTTTGCCCGTACGGAATCCTCCAGATCCTCGCGCAGCACGATCTCGCTCATGCCGCATATGGTATTGATCGGCGTACGGATTTCATGGCTGACATTCGCCATAAAATCATCCTTGCTCTGTTCCGCCTCTTTCAAAGATTCAATGATCTGCATCTGCTGATCCATTCCGACGCGGCGCGCCTTATTCAGAAAGTACACCATGTACTCCAGCAGCAGCACGCAGGAAATTTCCAGAACGCTCTCCAAAACGACGTTTTTGGAAGAAAAGTCGATCGTACGCGCGATCAGAAGGTGGTAAATGCATAAAAAGAGAAACGAAATGACCGGAATATAGCTGATCTCCGGCAGTCCGTAAAAAATCAAGATTACTGCATTGACCAGAAAAAGCGGAACCGTCATGGACAGGCTTTGGATCGCGACCGAGGTAACCACAATGCTCATCTGCATCAAAATCGCCATCGTATACGCCCGAAACACATAGGTGCGGCTTCCTGTCCAATGGCATACCGCCCCGAACAGCCAACAGGCAACCGTAAACAAAACCACCCATGTTTTCCATTCCATCAGCAGACCGATTACCACTATGACCACGCTGTAAACAAAATATATGAGCAGCATGAATTTTTCCACTTTTTCATTTTGCATTTCCTGAAAATTTTCCTGCGGCATACCCATCCCCCTGTCTCTGAAAGGCGTTTTGCTTTTTCTCATATTTTACCACAGGCATACCGCTTATGTACATTCTTTTTAAGCGTGCAGAATATTTGTATGCTCTGAGATTTCACGATTGATCGTGCAAAGATCCTCCACGCTCATATCATGCAGCCTCCGGTGGCCGGTTATCCTTGCAAACGTCTTTAATTCCTCCAAGCTTACGTTCAGAAAATTTGCGACGCGCTGTGCCGCTGCATCGCTCTGAAAACGCTCTCTCAGCGCCGGATCCTGCGTCGCAACGCCTACCGGACACATGCCGCTTCCGCAGATGCGGTACTGCTGGCAGGCGGCGGCGATCAGCGCGGCCGATGCAATGGCAACGGCGTCCGCTCCCATCGCAATTGCCTTCGCAAAATCAGAAGACACCCGAAGACCTCCCGTAATGACCAGTTGGATATCCGCGCCCGCTTCATCGAGATATTTTCTGGCGCGATACAGCGCATAAACGGTCGGCACGCTGGCGGCATCCCTTACCAGCTTCGGACTTGCTCCGGTAGCGCCGCCCCTTCCGTCGATCGTAATAAAATCCGGTTGAGCGTATACGCAGTATTCCAGATCTTTCTCAATCCGTCCGGCAGCGATCTTGATCCCGATCGGGCGTCCTTCCGACGCTGCGCGCAGCCAGTCTACCATATCTTTTAAATCTTCCTTGCTGTTAATATCCTCAAACTTCGACGGACTGATCACATCCTGTCCCATCGGTTTATTGCGGATCCTGCTGATTTCCGGCGTAACCTTTTCTCCCGGCAAATGACCGCCCATCCCCGGCTTGGTGCCCTGTCCGATCTTAATCTCAATGGCATCGGCATTTTTCAGGTTGTCCGGCGTTACGCTGTATTTATTCGGAACATATTCAAAGATATATTTCTCCGCCGCCGCCATTTCTTCCGGCAGGATTCCTCCCTCGCCGCTGCACATCGCGGAGCCTGCCATCGCGCTGCCTTTTGCAAGCGCGACTTTTGTTTCTTTCGACAATGCGCCAAACGACATATGGGAAATATATACCGGATTTTTCAGCACCATCGGTTTTTTTGCATGTTTTCCGATGACCGTTTCCGTATCGACCTCCTCATGCTCCATCAGCGGCGGCGGATTCAACTGCGCCCCCAGAATCAGGATATCGTCCCATGACGGCATCGGCAGCTGCGTCCCCATCGCTTCAATAATAGAGGCTCCGCTGACCGCCATTTGGTGGATTTCCTTCATGTAACGGCACGAATCGTCCCTGCGCGCATAGGCCGCCGGATATTCCAGCGGATTCGCTGTTTGAGATTCTGCGGTTGGGGATTTCGCTGTTGGGGATTTCGCTGTTTGCGCTTCGGTCTCCGGACACTGCTCAAACACCGACGCCGGCTGTTTGCAGACCGGACACTCCTTCAATTCGGAATACGGCATCCCCTCTTTTTCCTCATCAAATACATAACCGCATACACTGCACTTCCATACTCCCATAATCTTCTCCTCCTTTTTCGTGTTCAGAACAGACAATCCCGCGCGGCGGACATCGGAGAACCGCAAATGTCAGGATCCTGCCGAATGCCTATTATGATAAAACAGCTCCGGAATCGAAATCCCGAAGCCTATTCTGCGTTGCGGCATGCATGACCGATCAGATCCTTTACCACCTCACCCGCGAGCAGCAATCCTGCTACAGATGGCACAAAAGCGACGCTTCCCGGAACCGCCCTGCGCTTTTTGTCCTGTTCTAAAGCTTCCTTCGGACAAATTGGTTTCTCTTCTGAATATACTACTTTTAGCCTCTCAACGCCACACTTTTTTAATTCCCGCCGCATTACTTTTGCCAGCGGACACACTTTTGTCTGGTAAATGTCCGCCACCCGAAACAGCGAGCCGTCCAGTTTATTGCCGGCTCCCATACTGCTGATGATCGGAACGTGCTTTTCTTTTGCTTTTACTGCCAGCGCTATTTTTGCGGTTACCGTATCGACTGCATCAACGATATAATCGTATTTTTCAAACGGAAACTCCTCCGCATTTTCCGGCAGAAAAAAGCACCGGTAAACATGAACCTGCGCCTTTGGATTGATGTCTAAGATCCTCTCCCTCATGGCATCCGTTTTATATTGTCCGATCGTCCTTTGCGTTGCAATGATCTGACGGTTTAAGTTTGTCAGACAGACGGTATCGCTATCCACCAGATCAAACGCGCCCACGCCGCTGCGGACAAGCGCTTCGCATACATAGCCTCCCACGCCGCCGAGTCCAAATACGGCAACGCGCGACTGCTGCAGAATCTCCATTGCTTCTTCTCCCAGAAGCAGCTCCGTTCTTGAAAACTGATCTAACATCCTATTCCCCCGCTTTGTTTTCTTTTGGCAGCTCGACCGTAATTACCAAACTCCCGCCGTCGGCTTTGGCGCTGATCCTGCCGCCGAGCATCCGCGTAAACTGTCTTGCAATGGCAAGTCCAAGTCCGGTATTTCCCTTGCTGCGGGAAATATCCGTAGTATAAAATTCGTCAAAGATACGGTTCACATCAAGCTCCTCCTTTAGCTCATTGCGAAAACGGATCCGGATCTTGTCCGTACTGTCAAACTCCACAAAAAGGCTGCCTTTTCCATGCTTAAAGCCGTTACTGATCA
>CANQCX010000105.1 GCA_947591115.1 uncultured Lachnospiraceae bacterium
TGGTCGGCGGTTTGATCCGTCTCTGGATTGAAAAACGCAAATTCAAGACCGAGGAAAGACGTCAGGAGGTTATGAATGACGGCGTACTGTTTTCTTCCGGTATGATCGCCGGAGAGGGAATCGTCGGTATTCTTCTTGCCGTATTTGCGGTATTGGGCATTAGCTTTGATATGAATGGCGTTCTGGGCAACTGGGGCGGCGTAGCATTTTTCGTACTGCTCGTTGCAATCATGATCTTCTTCATGTTCAGCGGCAAAAAATCAGAAAAGAAATCCAAATAAATCAATGAGAGAGCAATAGAAGCCAAAGATGGGAAATTGTCTGCAGAATCAGCGGACGTTCCCATCTTTGCTATCTTCATTTTTATGCGAGAAAACAAGAGGGCAGATATGGCAAAGAAAAGAAAAGTTTCTCCAAATTATCTGGAGAGCGTACCGATCAAAAACGCGGAACGGCCCTGGCGCGTCAAAGACGACGGCATGGTCGAGGTGGATATGGAAAACAAAGGGTTTTACCATTTTATTGCGCAGAAATTTTTCCGCAAGCCGCGCGTCAGCCACATTGCGCTGGACCGGTACGGCAGCGTGGTCTGGCAGAATATCGACGGGAAAAACACCGTTATGGACATCGTCCGCGTGATGGAGCAGTCGTTTCCAAACGAAAAAGAGCGTATGCTCGATCGCGTCGTTACCTATATGGCGGTGCTGCAGAACAATCGGTTTATTTCCATGAAGGAGGGTGCAAAAACCCAAAAGAAAGGAGGCAGGGCATGAATCCGCTGCTTGCTGTGCTTGGTATTCTGCTGTTTGCCTTTGTGACGGCGGCGCTGGTGTTGTGGGGAATGCGCAAAGCGTATTTCCAGCAGGAGCGGCTGACCAACATGCTGCTTTCCAAATCGGCGGAGCGCGTCATGCATTACCTGAAATCACACGATACCATAACGGAAAAAGAGATACGGAATCTGGTCGAGGGCGTGCAGGCGTCGGAATTTCTCAGCCGCCGAAAAGCGGTGGTGCAGAAGGATAAGGTTTTTACCGCGCGGCTGATTGAGGTCATGCTGCAGGAGGAACGGATCGAACCGGTTCAGAAGGGCAGCGCCGTTTATCGCAGAAAAGAGAAAAGAAAATAAAATAAAGTAGTAGGAGGAATCATCATGGCAGTTTTATCGGGAATCGAACCGGAAGCGGTCTTCCGGTATTTTGAGGAAATATGCGCGATTCCGCATGGTTCGGGCAATACCAAACAGATCAGTGATTACTGCGTCCGTTTTGCAAAGGAGCATGGACTTTCCTATATTCAGGACGAAAGCAACAACGTGATTCTTTTTCAGGACGGAACAGCCGGATATGAGCAGTCTGAGCCGGTAATCCTTCAGGGACATCTGGATATGGTGTGTGAAAAAACGCCGGAATGTACGATCGATTTTGAAAAAGACGGACTTTCCCTTCAGGTTGCGGACGGGATCATATCCGCAGACGGCACGACGCTGGGAGGCGACGACGGCATTGCTATAGCAATGGCGCTTTCACTTCTGGAATCCAAAGAAATTCCGCATCCGCCATTGGAAGCGGTCTTTACGGTAGATGAAGAGATCGGAATGCTCGGAGCCGCCGATTTAGATTGTACGCCGTTGAAATCGCGTATCATGCTGAATCTCGATTCGGAAAACGAGGGCATTTTACTGGTAAGCTGCGCGGGCGGAACGAGTGCGACCTGCCATTTGCCGGTTTCCAGAAAAGAAATGGACGGAACTGCGGCAGTGCTGACGATCTCCGGTCTGACCGGCGGTCATTCCGGCGTAGAAATCGATAAGGGACGCGCCAATTCCAACCAACTGCTGGGACGCGCCTTAAATGAACTTGGGAAAAAGCTCCCGTTTGCGCTGGCATCGGTTTCGGGAGGCTTAAAGGATAATGCCATTCCGAGGGAATCTAGGGCGGAGATTGTAGTTGCGCCGGAAAACGTTTCTGCGCTTTTGGCGTTTGCCGAAGAATATGAAGCGATTTTTGCATCGGAATATCGGGCGACGGACAGCGGACTGTCTCTTTCGGTCGTTACGGGGCAGACAGGAACGCATTCGGTGTTTGAGGAGGATTCCCAAAAACGCACGATTGCCGCGCTGGTCAATCTGCCGGGAGGAATCCAGCGTATGAGCGCCGATATTGCGGGTTTGGTGCAGACGTCGCTGAATATGGGAATTTTGACGACTACGGAGACAGAGGTTGCCATGAGCTACGCTGTCCGCAGCAGCGTCGGTACGGAAAAGGAAGAAGTGGTCAGCCGGCTGGTCAATCTCATGGAGCTGCTGGGAGGAACGGTTTCCTGCATGGGCGATTATCCGGCATGGGAATACAAACAGGATTCGAAGCTGCGCGACCTTATGACAGAGGTGTTCGAGCAGCAGTACGGACGGAAACCGGAGGTAGAGGCGATCCATGCGGGCGTGGAATGCGGACTGTTTGCAGGGAAGCTGCCGGGACTGGACTGCGTTTCCTTCGGACCGGATATGAAAGACATTCATACGACGGGAGAATGTATGGATATTGCTTCCGTCCGGCGTACATGGGACTATCTTCTGGAAGTCTTAAAACGGCTGAAATAAAAAAGCGGCTGTGCCTTGCGGCGCAGCTGCTCTTTTTTTATATAATTTAATTGTCTTCCTCGTCGTTTGCCGACATGGAATAGATCTGGCGCTTTCTTGCCATAACGTCGCTCTCCAGATACTCGTCGTATGTGGACACCTTATCGATCATGCTTCCGTCCGGCAAAAATTCAATAATGCGGTTGGCGGTCGTCTGTACGACCTGATGATCGCGGCAGGCAAAGAGGATCACACCCGGAAATTTCATCATACCGTTATTTAAGGCGGTAATGGATTCCATATCCAGATGGTCGGTCGGCTCGTCAAAGATCAGGACATTGCTTCCCATGATCATCATTCGGGAAAGCAGCACGCGGACTTTTTCCCCTCCGGAAAGCACGCGCATTTTTTTCACTCCGTCTTCTCCGGCAAACAGCATCCTGCCGAGGAAGCCGCGGACATACGTCGCGTCCTTGATTTCGGAATACTGGGTAAGCCAGTCTACGATTACGTCGTCCGTATCAAAAATGCGGGTATTGTCCTTTGGAAAATAGGACTGGCTGGTGGTAACGCCCCATTTGTAAGTGCCGGAATCCGGCTCCATTTCGCCCATAAGGATCTTAAACAGCGTGGTCTTGGCAAGCTCGTTGCCTCCGACAAAGGCGATCTTGTCGTCATGTCCGGCAATGAAGGAAACGTTATCCAGAATTTTAACCCCGTCGATCGTCTTGGTAATTCCGTCAACCGTCAGGACTTCGTTTCCGATCTCGCGATTCGGGCGGAAATCGATATAAGGATATTTGCGGCTGGAAGGCTTGATCTCCTCCAACTGGATCTTCTCCAGCGCGCGCTTACGGGAGGTCGCCTGTTTGGATTTGGAGGCGTTTGCGGAGAAACGGGAGATGAATTCCTGAAGCTCCTTGATCTTTTCCTCCTTCTTTTTGTTGGCCTCCTTCATCTGGCGCACCAGAAGCTGGCTGGACTCGTACCAGAAATCATAGTTTCCGGCGTAAAGCTGGATTTTCCCGTAGTCCATGTCCGCGATGTTCGTACAGACTTTGTTCAAAAAATAGCGGTCGTGGGAGACGACGATTACCGTATTTTCAAAGTTGATCAGAAATTCCTCCAGCCACGCGATGGCGTCCAGATCCAGATGGTTGGTCGGCTCGTCTAAAAGCAGGATGTCCGGATTGCCGAAAAGAGCCTGCGCCAGCAGGACTTTGACTTTTACGGAACCCGGCATATCGCCCATTCGGGAGGCGTGCTCCTCTGTCGGGATTCCAAGACCGTTTAAAAGCGTCGCGGCGTCGGCTTCCGCGTTCCAGCCGTCCATATCGGCGAATTCCGCCTCCAGTTCGCTGGCGCGGATGCCGTCCTCGTCGGTAAAGTCCTCCTTCATGTAGATGGCCTCTTTTTCTTTCATGATGTCATAGAGGCGTTTGTTGCCCATGATAACGGTATCCAGCACCGTATACTCGTCGTACCGGAAATGATCCTGCTGCAGGAAAGAAAGACGCTGGCCCGGGGTAATGGCGATCTCTCCGGAGGTCGGCTCCAACTGGCCGGAAAGAATCTTTAAAAATGTGGATTTTCCGGCTCCGTTCGCACCGATCAGTCCGTAGCAGTTCCCTTCTGTAAACTTAATGTTGACGTCCTCGAAAAGAGCCTTCTTCCCGAGGCGCAGTGTAATGTTATTTGCACTAATCATGTTAAACCCTTTCTTAAATCTTCCTGAAAACTGAACTGTACACTATTTTAGCGTATAATTTTCTTTTTGCAAGCATTTTATGCTATAATAAACAGGCAGAATCTGGCTGGTATCTGGAAAAAAACAAAAATATCTTGTGGAAGCTCTTGCTTTTTTAGGATATTCAGCCTATATTATAACTTAGTGACAGTGTGATGTCATGGAAAAGATTTTGAACATTTTTTAAAAATAAAATAGGAGGAATTATCATGAAACGTTCAATGAAAACCATGGATGGAAACCATGCTGCAGCGCATGTATCTTATGCGTACACTGATGTAGCAGCTATCTATCCGATCACACCTTCATCCGTTATGGCGGAAGCTACGGATGAATGGGCAACTGCCGGAAGAAAGAACATTTTCGGACAGACTGTTCAGGTTACGGAAATGCAGTCCGAGGCGGGCGCTGCAGGAACCGTTCACGGCTCCCTGACCGCAGGCGCGCTGACCACGACCTATACGGCATCTCAGGGACTTCTGCTTATGATCCCGAACCTGTACAAGGTTGCCGGCGAGAGGCTCCCGGGCGTATTTAATGTATCTGCCCGCTGCGTAGCTTCTCATGCATTGAATATCTTTGGCGATCATTCCGATGTTTACGCCTGCCGCCAGACCGGTGTGGCAATGCTCTGCGAGTCTTCCGTACAGGAGGTTATGGACCTGACTCCGGTTGCTCACTGTGCGGCAATCAAAGGCCGCGTTCCGTTTATCAATTTCTTCGACGGCTTCCGTACTTCTCATGAGATCCAGAAGATCGAGACATGGGATTATGAGGATCTGAAGGATATGGTGGACATGGATGCCGTTGACGCGTTCCGCAAGAATGCGCTCAACCCGAATCATCCATGCGAACTGGGTTCCGCACAGAATCCGGACATCTTCTTCCAGTCCAGAGAGGCCTGCAACAGCACGTATGACGCGCTGCCGGCGATCGTTCAGGAATATATGGACAAAGTCAATGAAAAGATCGGCACCGATTACAAATTATTCAACTACTACGGTGCGGCGGATGCGGAGAGAGTCATTATCGCAATGGGCTCCGTATGCGAGACGATCGACGAGACGGTTGATTTCCTGCTGGCAAGAGGCGAGAAGGTCGGCGTCGTAAAAGTACGTCTTTACCGTCCGTTCGTAAAAGACGCTCTGGTAGCGGCGATTCCGGACAGCGTAAAGCATATCGCCGTTCTGGACAGAACCAAAGAGCCGGGATCTCTGGGCGAGCCGTTATATCTGGATGTAGTCGCTGCATTAAAGGGAACCAAATTCGATCAGGTTCCGATTACCAGCGGACGTTACGGCTTAGGCTCCAAAGATACCACTCCGGGACAGATCATCGCCGTATTCAACAATACGGAGAAAGAGAGATTTACCATTGGTATCATTGACGATGTAACCAATCTTTCCCTCGAAGTAAAAGAAAATCCGGTTACCACTCCGGAAGGCACCACGAACTGCAAGTTCTGGGGACTTGGCGCGGACGGTACGGTAGGAGCAAACAAGAACTCCATCAAGATCATCGGCGACAACACCGACATGTATGCACAGGCATATTTTGATTATGACTCCAAGAAGTCCGGCGGCGTTACGATTTCCCACCTGCGTTTCGGACATACGCCGATCCGTTCTACATACCTGATTTCACAGGCAAACTTCGTTGCCTGCCATTGTACGGCGTATATTTACAAGTACAACATGGTTCAGGATCTGGTACCGGGCGGAACCTTCCTGTTCAATACCCAGTGGTCCGAGGAAGAGCTGGATGAGAAATTACCGGGACAGGTAAAGAGATATATCGCAGAGAACAACATCAACTTCTACATTATAGACGGCGTTAAGATCGGTAAAGAGATCGGACTTGGAAACCGTATCAATACCGTACTTCAGTCCGCATTCTTCTCCCTGACGAAGCTGATTCCGGAAGAAGAGGTTATCAAGCTGATGAAAGACGCGGCAACCAAGTCGTACGCAAAGAAGGGCGACGACGTCGTTAAGATGAACCATGACGCAATCGACGCGGGCGCTACCGCTTACAAGAAGGTCAATGTTCCGGAAAGCTGGAAGAACTGTCCGGATGATTCCTTCGAGAAAGAGATTACCGGCGACAGAGCGGATGTGGTTGATTTCGTAAGAGATATCCAGTCCAAAGTAAACGGACAGCAGGGAAATACCATTCCGGTATCCGTTGTTAAGAAATATGACACCGGTTATACCCCGTCCGGCTCCGCAGCATATGAGAAGCGCGGCGTTGCTACCGATGTTCCGGTTTGGGATTCCACAAAGTGTATCGAATGCAACCAGTGTTCTTATGTATGTCCTCATGCAGCGATCCGTCCGGTTGCAATGACCGCAGAAGAAGCGGCGGCGGCTCCGGAAGGAATGCAGATGAAGGATCTGAATCAGGTTCCGGGATATAAGTTCGCGATCGTTGTTTCCGCATTTGACTGTACCGGATGCGGCTCCTGCGTCAATGT
>CANQCX010000106.1 GCA_947591115.1 uncultured Lachnospiraceae bacterium
ATTTTACCATGAAAGAAAGGAAGGAGAAGAAATGAAAAGAAAAGGAATTGTCACATTGCTGACGGTGTCAGTCATGGCGCTGGGGTTGTCCGGATTGACCGGATGCGGAAACAAAGGAGGCGGTACGGAAAGTGCCACAGAACAGGTCGGTCAGACCGGAGTACATACGGTTACGTTTTATGATTCCGATGGAACAACCGTACTCCATACGGAAGAAGTGGAGGACGGTTCGCAGGTCGAAGAATACATTCCGACAAAGGAAGGTTATACGTTTGCCGGATGGTTCGCAACGCCGCAGATGAGCCACAAATTTGATTTTACCGCTGCAGTTACCGAAGATATTTCTGTTTTTGCAGGATTTTGTTCTTATGTGGAAGATACCAGACCCTGGGCGATCGTAGGAAGCGGGAAGAGTCCGGTGCTGATGGAATCCAACTGGGGTGCGGTAATTGGAGACGCGCAGACCTTAAAGAAAGAGGACGTGGAAGGTGCGAATGTATATACCATTACGCTGGATATGGAAGAAGGAGATGAGTTTCAGTTTGCCATTGACAGCGCATGGTCAGATCAGAGAGGCTTCGGTTATATGGCGACCATTGAGCAGGACGGCAAGGAATATTTTGCAAATTCCGGAGGACTTGGCGATACCGGAACAAAGAAAGCCAATATTAAAGTAGCCGTTTCCGGAAACTATACGTTTACCCTGACGACTTATCCGGGCGAGGACACCTATGATACGGAGGATGCCTATTATTCCGAGGAAGGGCGTGAAAATTTCAATTACAGCGCTTACGATACGATTACCTTTACCTATAACGGAGAAGCGGCAGGAGGCGGCGCTGCTTATCAGACGGATTATTATATCAAAGGCGCCAAAATTACCGGCTGGGAAGATGTTTACAACGATGAATTGAAGTTTACCGAGGAAAACGGAATCTACACGTTGAAAATCGACTTGGAGGAAGGCGATGAATTTCTGTTTACCACGCTTCTGACCGCGGACGGAACGCAGAGCACCGGAAATGAATATGTCCGGTATACGAATATCGCGGCGGACGACAGCAGCAGCCTTGCCTGTGTGACCGGAACGGACAGCGCCAATATGGTTGCATCGGCATCCGGAACATATACGTTTACCTATGATCCTGCAACGCAGGTACTGAAAGTCGCTTTTGAATAAAGTTATACGAAGATATTGTGCTGATCATTGGCGATCGGCTTCCGTTCCAGAGCATATTCCATGTACTGAAGCAGTACGTCGGCCTTTTGGGTATTGATAAACGGGAGGTAGCAGATGGAATCGCTGGATTTCATCTGCTGCTTCATAAGCGTATACAGCGTATGGTCGGCAAGCAGCAGGTTTTTTCCGGTAAAGGCGGAAAGCTCGGAAACATCGGAAACAAAAGCCGCCGAAGGGAAAATCGACTGCAGCCACTCCTTTTTTTCCCAATTGGGCGTATCGAGTGTCAGGAAGGTATACGGAGCGTCCCCGAACTGTTTTTCGGCATCGCGCTTCATTGCTTCGCAGTCGGAATTGATCTGGTAAAACAGCCAGTTATCGTGTATCAGACAGTCAAAAGCAAGCAGCGGAACAAAATTACTGTCGCCGATCCGGCGGAAATACTCCGAGGAAATATCATAGCCGACAATGGCGTCGGCGCGGTCATATTTTTCGGTGTAAGTCTCGCTCAGATAGATCAGGCCGTAATTTTTTTCGTGAAGATACGAGGATAGGAAATTGATAAAATAAAATTGTTCTGCATTTTTCAGAACCGGAGCATCCGCAGCGACATACAGTGCGATCATGCGGCTGCGGCTGGTAGCCAAAGCCTGTGCGGACTGGTTTGGGATATAACCTAAAAGATTGACGATTTGGAGTACCTTTTTGCGGGTGGCATCGCTGATCCGCTTATCCATACGGTTATTGATCACGTAGGATACGGTAGCGACGGAAACGCCCGCCTCCTGAGCGACGTCTTTGATGGTTACTTGGTTTTTCATGCTAGCTCCCCCTTTGGATGTTCTATTCAAAAGTTATAAAGAATTTTCTGAAATTTGTCAATAAGTGTAACAGGCGTTTGTGAAATTCTGTGATCGCCTGAATCTATTGTAGTAGAAAGGAATGTTTATGAACGAATATGCAATGCTGCACATTCCGGATTCCAGATATTGTTTTGCAGCAGGGGAAAAGGAGCTGGTCATTCGGCTGAGGGTATCGAAAGAAGATCGGGGAGCGGATATTTTTCTGCTGCATGAGTGCAAATATGATTTTTATGAAAAAAGAAGCCGGCTGAAAATGGAGCCGAAATATACCGACCGGCTGTTTGATTATTATGAGGTTCGCCTTGTGCTTTCCGACGTCCGGTTCGCCTATATTTTTCAAATTGAAGAAGAGGGGAAAACTTATTATTACAGCGAGGACGGACTGACGGAAAACTATGATTTTTCGGAAGGCTTTTACAATTTTTTCCAGATGCCCTATATCAATCAAAACGATTGGATGCCGACGGTGGACTGGATGAAAAACGCGGTGTTTTACCAGATTTTTGTAGAGCGTTTTGCAATGGGAGATGAAAAAAAAGACCGTTCCTATATCAATATGGAATGGGGAGATATTCCTGATCCGAAAAGCTTTGCCGGCGGCGATCTAAAAGGGATTGTAAAAAAACTGGACTATCTGGAGAAGCTGGGCGTTACGGCGCTTTATTTAACGCCGATTTTCCGTTCCGTCTCCAATCACAAATATGATACCATTGATTATATGGAGATCGATCCGCGCTTTGGCACGAAGGATGATTTTCGGGAGCTGATCGGACGGGCGCATCAAAAAGGAATCCGCGTCGTATTGGATGCGGTATTTAACCATTGCAGTATGGAGCTGTTCCAGTTTCAGGATGTATGCCAAAAAGGAAAGGCGTCCAAATTCTATGACTGGTTTTTCATCGACGGGGATTATCCGGACCCCGACCGCATCAATTACGAATGTTTTGCTTCCGTCAATTATATGCCGAAGCTGAATACGGCAAATCCGCAGGTGCAGGATTTTCTGCTTCAGGCAGCTGTGTACTGGATGGACAATTTTGAGATCGACGGATGGCGCCTGGATGTATCGGACGAGGTTTCCCACGATTTCTGGCGACGGTTCCGCAAGGAAGTCAAGGCGCACAACAAAGACGCGGTCATTATCGGCGAAAACTGGCATGACGCTTATCCGTATCTGATGGGCGACCAGTACGACAGCATCATGAATTATGCGTTTACCAAAGCCTGTCTGGATTATTTTGCAAAAGAAACGTTTGACGCCAAACAGATGGCGGAAAAATTAAACGGAAATCTGATGCGAAATATGACGCAGGTCAACCGCATGATGCTGAATCTTCTGGATTCCCATGATACCCACCGCTTTTTTACCGAGGTAAAATGCGACAAGGATAAGCTGCTTGCGGCGATCGCGCTGGAAATGGTCTTTCAGGGAGCCGCCTGTCTTTACTACGGGACGGAAATCTGTCTGGAAGGCGGCTACGATCCGGACTCGCGCAGATGCTTTGACTGGGAGGAAGCGCATTGGGATCCGTTTGTCTGGAAAACCATTCAAAAGCTGATCATGCTGCGCAGGAGGGAAGAAATCCGAAACGGAGAGATCCGGATCCGAGAGGAGCAGGAAATGCTGGTAACCGAACGGATTCTGGAAAAGAAAAAACTGGTTCTCTACATCAATATGACCAAACAGAGCCGGCTGCTCGACCTTTCGGACGCTTCTGTGTTGTGCGCAAATCATTTCGAAAAGCTGGGAACGAAAATAAAACTGGAGGCCAAAGGCTTTTTGCTTGCAGAAGTAAAGGAGGAAAAATGATGAGAAAGAGGATTGCATTACTGATGGCGGCGGTATGTTCTTTTGCAATGCTGACCGGCTGCGGAGGCGGCGGCAAGGATACGCAGACGCCGCAGCAGAGTACCACCGGAAGTCCGGTGTTTAACGGAGAATTGGAAAGAAATGTAACCATTCAGGTATTGGAAAACGATACCGCCATCGCACAGGGGTATTTTGACGAACTGATCGCCGCATTTAATGAAGCGTATGCGGATTACGGAATTACCGCCGTAGACGCGAATATGGATCAATATCTGGATCTGGCAAACGACGGCCCTTACGGCTACGGTCCGGATGTGCTGTATCAGGCGAACGACGTTATTATGAAATACGTCGAGGGCAAACACGTCTATCCGCTGCCGGTGGAGGAGCTGGAATGCTATGAGCAGATTCCGGATGCCGCATGGCAGGCGTATGAAACGGAAGTTGACGGGAAGACCTATATCTGCGGCGTACCGGTCAACGTGCAGGCCGGAATGCTCTATTACCGCAAAGACCTGCTTCCGGAAAATTGGGAAACCGAGTGGGATGACAATGGAAACGACATTCCGGATATGGTAGAGACATGGAACGATATGTATGAGTTTTCTTTGGAGCGTCATGCGGAAAATCCGTCCCAATACGGGTATATGAAATCCTTAAACGACATGTACTTTTCCAGCGGATTTCTGTTTTCCTATGGCGGATATATCTTCGGAGACAATAATACGGATCCGTCCGACATCGGACTTGCCGCCGGAGATGCGGAAAAAGGCGCATGGGTATTAAGCCAGCTTGCCAGTACGATGAATGAGGAATGCATCGACGATACGATCACGACCAGCCAGTATTCCAAACTGGCGGACGGCAGCTACTTTGCAACGATGACGACGCCGGATGTGTATACGACGTTTTTGGACGAAATGGTGCTTGTCTATGAAAACGAAGGACTGACTGAAGAAGAGGCCAGAGAAAAAGCAAAGGAAAATCTGGTTATGACGACGCTCCCGAAGCTTCCGGAAAGCGGCGATCTGACGGAAATCAATCCGGAGCTGATCGATACCAAAGCTATGGGCGGAATCAACGGTTATGCGATCAGCGCTTACACGAAAGCGCCAAATGCTTGTCTGGCATTTGTGGATTTTGCAACAAGCTATGAAAATATGGTAGAGCGGAATAAGCTTCTGGGCGTCGCACCGGCAAGAGAGGACGCGGCAAAGGAAGCAGGGGGAATTTCCGAGCTGCTTTATCAGAATCTGGAATCCGGAAATATTGTGCTGATGCCTTCGATTTCCGAGGTCGGACAGATCTGGACGCCGGGACAGACGTTTTTTATTGATCTTGCCATGGATGTCTTCCGGACGGAAAACGAGAAGAAATATAAGGATCTGGAGGCTTTGGACGCGGCGCTGGAAAAGGTAAGCAAAGAAATTTACGACGCCATCTATACGCTGCAGTAAAAAGGAGAAGACAATGAAGGAAAAATGGAAGCGATTTACGGATTGTGTCCGCCGGAGCAGTTGGAAAGTCCGGCTGTCGGCTGTGGTCATGGGAGGAGGCCAGTTCTTTTACGGAAGGTATGTGAAGGGACTGCTTTATTTCCTGACGGAAATCATGATTCTGACCTATTTTATTCTGCGCGGCGGAGCGGATATTGCCGGATTTTTTACACTGGGAACAGTAAAAGCGGACGCATGGCTGGGGACGGAAGGCGATAATTCCGTCATCATGATGCTGATGGGAATTTTTGCGTGGATCGTCATTGCGGTATTGGTCGTTTTGTATATCGCAAATCTGAAGGATGCATGGCGCAGTCAGCAGCTTTGGGAAGCGGGAAGACCGCAGCCGAAGTTTCGGAAGGAGCTTTCGCAGCTTTTAGACCGGAAATTTTATGTGACGGTTCTGGCGCTTCCGGTCATCGGCGTCTGCGTGTTTAATATCCTGCCGATCATTTTCATGATATTGATCGCGTTTACCAATTACGGGGGTACGATTGTGCCTCCGGAATTGGTGGACTGGGTAGGCTTTTCCAATTTTGCCAAACTGGTTACGCTTTCCCAGTTTGCACCGACGTTTTTTCGGATATTGGGGTGGAACCTGTTATGGGCAGCCGCATCGACGGCTTTGAATTATTTTGCCGGACTGGGACTTGCGCTCCTTTTAAACAAAGACTGCGTAAAGGGCAAGGCGGTCTGGAGGGCGTTTCCGATTCTCGCATACGCCATTCCCGGATTTATTACGCTGGTCGCGTTTAAATTTATGTTTTCCTACGGCGGACCGATCAATCAGATCATTACCGCTTCCGGCGGTACCGCCATCGGATTTCTGGGATTAGACGCCAAATGGACGGCGCGTCTGATCGGACTTTTGGTCAATTGCTGGATCAGCGTTCCTTCCATCATGCTGCTTGCAACCGGACATCTTTCAAACAGGGATATGTCTTTGTATGAAGCGGCGCGGATCGACGGGGCGAGTCCGTTCCAGCAGTTTCGGAAGCTGACGCTGCCGTTTATGCTTTTTGCCACTACGCCGGTGCTGCTGGGACAGTTTATCGGAAACTTTAACAATTTCGGCATCTTTTATTTCCTGCGCGGCGGTTTGTATGTAGACGGGTATTTCCTTGCCAGCGATACGGATCTTCTGATCAACTGGCTGTACAATCTGTCGATTGACAACAATTACTATTGCATCGGCGCGGCGATCAGCCTTGTAATCTTTTTGATCACTTCGGTCTTGTCGTTGATCGTTTATGTGAAGTCGCCGTCTTACAGAGAGGAGGATACCTTCCAATGAAAAAAATACGGTTCGGAAAGATTTTGGATACCGGGTTTACCTACTGCATTTTGATCGCAGTGGCATTTATTTTCTTTTTCCCTTGTCTCTGGCTGATTTTGGCATCCTTTTCTGCATC
>CANQCX010000107.1 GCA_947591115.1 uncultured Lachnospiraceae bacterium
TACATCCCGACCAAAGAAGAGGCGGCGGAACGGCTGCAGGAGGAAACGGATGCCGGTGCAGAGCAGGACGACGGACTAATCAACATCAACACAGCGGATAAAGCAAGGCTGATGGAAATCCCCGGGATCGGGGAAGCGAAGGCGGAGGATATTTTAGCCTACCGGAAGGAACATGGGGCGTTTTCCTCCATAGAGGAGATCCAAAACGTACCGGGAATTAAAGAAGGTCTTTTTCAAAAGATGGAGGAGTATATTACGATTCATTAAATGGAGTGTAGGAATGGCAAAAAAGGTTCTGGTTGTAGATGACGAAAAACTAATCGTAAAAGGAATCCGTTTCAGTCTGGAGCAGGACGGCATGGAAGTGGATTGTGCATACGACGGGGAAGAAGCGCTCGCTATGGCGCGCGAGAATGAATACGATATGGTGCTTTTGGATATCATGCTCCCAAAGATGGACGGTTTTGAAGTCTGTCAGGCGATCCGCGAGTTTTCGGATATGCCGATCGTGATGCTGACGGCCAAAGGCGACGATATGGATAAGATTCTGGGACTGGATTACGGAGCGGACGATTATATTACCAAACCGTTTAATATTCTGGAGGTAAAAGCGCGGATCAAGGCCATCATGCGGCGGACGAGCGCGTCTCAGCCGAAGAAGGAGGAGAACCCTTCCATTCTGGAAAAAGGCGATCTGCGTCTGGACTGCGACAGCCGCCGTTTGTTTATCTTGGGCAAAGAGGTCAATCTGACCGCGCGAGAGTTTGATCTGCTGGAGCTTCTGGTCAAAAACGAAAATAAAGTTTACAGCAGAGAGAATCTTTTAAATACGGTCTGGGGTTATGATTATCCGGGCGACGTCCGTACGGTCGATGTGCATGTCCGCCGTTTGCGGGAAAAGATCGAAAACAATCCGAGCGAGCCAAAATACATTCATACCAAGTGGGGCGTGGGATATTACTATTATCAGAAATAGAAAGGTTGACATATGCAGAAAAATCCGCGTATACTTCAGTTTTTAAAGAGTTTAAAGTTTAGGCTGATCCTGCTGGTCATCGTAATTGCGATCGTTCCGGGCACTGTTTTGTCGATCGGAATCCTGCATTCTTATCATTTACGGGCGATTTCCCTTCGCCAGAGTCAGGTCTTAAGTCAGGCGAAAATTCTGACCAACCAGATTTCCACAAGTCAATACATGGATAATGACAGTCAAAATTATAAAACGATTCAGGCGCAGATGGATATGCTGACGACGGTTTATGACGGCAGGGTAATCCTTGTGGACAATGCGTTTCGGATCGTTTATGATACATACAATATTGACTTTCATAAGACGATCATTTCGGAGGAAGTGATCAAGAGCTTTTCCGGTCAGGAGATCATTAACTATGATCCGGAAAACAATTATATCGAGATGACGCTTCCAATCGTCAATCCGGACGATCCGAGCAGAACGGTTCTGGGCGTGCTGCTAATGAGCGTTTCCACCGACAATATTGAATTAAATATGGAATATCTGCAGCGGATCGCGATCATTATCAGCATGACGGTAATCGTATTGCTGCTTTTCGGCGGCGTCATGCTGATCTTATATCTGCTGCGCCCGCTGCGCCGGCTTTCGGACGAAATTGCCGCGATTGAAACCGGTTACGGGGATTACCGCCTTCAGGTCAACGATTATACGGAAACGATCCGCATCTGCGAGAAATTCAATACCCTGCTTGCCCGTATGAAGGTCATGGACGATTCCCGTCAGGAGTTTGTATCAAACGTGTCGCATGAGTTAAAAACGCCGCTGACTTCCATTAAGGTTCTGGCGGATTCCATCAACAGTATGCCGGACGCGCCGAAAGAGCTGTATCAGGAATTTATGGGCGACATTACCAACGAGATCGAGCGCGAAACGAAGATCGTCAATGATCTGCTTTCTCTGGTAAGGATGGATAAATCCGCAGCGGATTTGAATATCGAAACGGTCAATATCAATGAGCTTCTGGAGCAGATATTAAAGCGGCTGCAGCCGATTGCGGACCGACAGAAGGTGGAGCTTGTGCTGGAGACCTTCCGCCCGATTTCCGCGGAGGTGGACGAGGTCAAGCTGACGCTTGCCGTTACCAACCTCATTGAAAACGCGATCAAATACAACAAAACCGACGGCGAGGGATGGGTGCATGTCACGCTGAATGCAGATCATCAGTATTTTTATCTGAAGGTCGAAGATTCCGGAATCGGAATACCGGAGGAATCGCTGGAACATATTTACGAGCGTTTTTATCGGGTGGATAAATCGCATTCCAGAGAAATTGGCGGCACCGGACTGGGACTGGCGATCACAAGAAGCTGCATTCTGATGCATCGGGGCGCGATCAAGGTTTACAGTGTTCTGGGAGAGGGTACGACGTTTGACGTGCGGATCCCGCTGAACTATATTACTTAGGAGAGTGCGGAATGAAAAGAAAGATAGGAAGCGTACTTCTGCTGCTGGTGCTGCTTTTGCTGTGCGGGTGCACGAAGCAGGAAGAAGAGCATGAGTATCTGATCTATTATAAAAATATGGATTCCACGAAAATCATTCCAACGTCGTACGAGCCGAAGTCCCAAAACGGCGATGAGCTTGCGATGGAGATGCTAAACGCAATGAAGGAAGCTCCGGATTCTGCCGAACTGCGCCAGAGCATTCCGGAGCCGGTGCAGATCTTAAGCTGTAAGCAGAACGGATATATGATGACGGTGGATTTTAACGAGGCGTATTACGATCTGGGCGGAACGGAGGAAGTGCTGCTGAGGGCGGCGGTCGTGCGGACGCTGGTGCAGATAGACGGGATTTCCTACGTGGCGTTTACTGTGGAATCCCAGCCGCTTACCTACCAAGACGGGGGTACGATCGGCGGCATGAATGCCGACAGTTTTGTGGAAAATCCGGGAAACCAGATTAATTCCAGCCTGCGCACGACGCTGAATCTGTATTTTGCCAGTGAGGACGGAACAGAGCTGGTAAAAGAAACAAGGGACGTTCATTACAGTTCGAATATTTCTTTGGAAAAACTGGTGGTGGAGCAGTTGATCGAGGGCCCGAAAACGTCCGGCTTAAAAGCGACCATTCCGGGAGATACCAAGCTGATTACCATTTCCGTCGTGGAGGGAATCTGCTATGTCAATTTAGATGAAACCTTCCGGAATCAGAATAATGAAATTCAGGAGCCGATCGTACTGTATTCCATTGTCAATTCTTTGGCGGAGCTTCCGGGAATCGATAAGGTTCAGATTTCCGTCAATGGAGATACCAAAGGAAAAGTCCGCTTTACGGAAGATCTTTCCGTCATGTATGAGCGGGACGACAGCTATATCCGGACGGAGGATAGCATCGAAAAAAATAAAATAAAATAAAACGAAAGGAATGGATTTAAGATCATTGAAAAAAAGACCATTGCTGTATCTGGCGTGCGTCTTTGTGGCAGGATCCTGTTTTGGAGCCTATGGAGGCTGGTATTTTCCGGCTGCCGCTGCCGCGCTGTTCTTTTACCGGACGGCGGGTACGGCGGAACATAAAAGCCTCGGGCGAAGGCTGGCGGGCGTTCTTCTGGCGTCTGCCGCCTTTCTGCTTCCGATGCTGCATATGCGCGGCAGTCTGGACTTTCGAAAACAGGAGCTGTCACAGCTCAGGGATAATGATGCGGTCATTATTCAGGGAGAGATTTATAAGAAAGAATACAAAAACCAACAGACGACCTGTTATCTAAAGGACGTAACCGCAGTCCTTTCTCAATGCACAGTTTCGTGCAATCATGTAATCACTTATCTGGATGGGGAAGATTTTCCCATCGGAGAAACCCTCTTGCTTCAGGGAAAAATTCATATGTGGGAGCCGGCGGTAAACGAAGGCGGATTTGATGCGGAAAAATTCTATGCTTCGCAGAAAATTGATTTTGCGCTGTGGGACGCGGAAATTTTAAAAAGAAATTTTAAAACCAACGGCTTTGCGGAAGGGTTGTACCGGCTGCGCACGCGGATCTTTAGAGTTTATCAGAAAGCCATGAAAAAAGAGGCGGCAGGCGTGCTGTCCGTTATGATTTTGGGAGAAAAAGCCGCGCTGGAGGAAACGCTCAAAGAACAGTACCGGCAGTCCGGAATTTCCCATATGCTGGCGATTTCCGGCCTGCATGTTTCTCTGGTAGGGATGGGACTATACCGTTTTCTGCGGAAACGCGGGGTGCGCTATGTGCCGGCAGGCTTTGCCGCGCTTTTTTTCATTTTTTCCTATCTGGTTATGAGCGGAAACGGGGTATCCGCCCGACGCGCCGCCGGAATGCTGACGCTGGCGCTGGCGGCGGATGTGCTGGGGAGGAGTTACGATTCGCTCAATGCGCTTGGCTTGATTGCCATGCTTTTGCTTTGGGAAAATCCGTTTCTTCTGGAATATTCCGGCTTCTGGTTTTCCGTTACCGCAGTTTTGGGAATTACGGTAACCGGCAGGATTTTTGCGGCGCAGAAAACACAGGGAAAGCTGCGGACTGCTTTTTACGCAAGCGTCGGTTTGTGGCTTACGACGCTGCCGCTGACCGCCTTCTGCTATTATGAAATACCGGTTTATGCAGCGGGCTTGAATATGGTTCTGCTGCCGCTTCTTTCCGTATTGTTTCTGCTTGGGATATGGGGCGGTATCTTGGGGTTGTGCGCGTTTCCGCTTGCAAAATGGCTGCTGCTTCCCTGTGAATGGATTTTAGAGGTTTACCGGCTCCTGTCCGGCATTTCTTTAAAACTGCCGTATGCGCAGAGGATTTCCGGAAAACCCAATCTGGCGAAAATGCTGTGCTATGCGTTGCTGCTGCTGGTTTTTTGTTTCCTATTGTATTATCGGGAGCAGCGTTTAAAACGCGTCCGAGGAGGCGGACTGCTTCGTCTGGGCGGAAGTTTATTTCTGGTCATGTTTTTATTGTATGCGCCCAAACGCGGGTTTGAACTGGATGTTTTAGATGTCGGACAGGGGGACGGAATCTATCTGTGTACGGAGGAGGGGATTTCCCTGTTTATCGACGGCGGCAGCTTGGACGTAAAAGAAGTCGGAAAAGAACGGATACTTCCGTTTCTTAAATCCAAAGGGATTCCATCCGTTTCCTACTGGTTTGTTTCCCATGCCGACCAAGACCACATCAACGGACTGAAAGAAGTGCTGGAGGCCGGTTATCCGGTCCGGTTTCTGGTAATTGCAGAAACGGAGAGGGAATGGGGGGACGCTGCCGTTCAGGAGCTGGTTTCGCTTGCCGAACGCTGCCAAACGCAGGTATGCACAATGAAAACAGGCGATAAACTCTCGTTTGGAAAGTCGGAGATCTGCTGCCTGTCTCCGGAGAAGGAATGCGTATTTGCAGAGCGGAATGACCGTTCGCTGGTGCTTTCTTATCAGGATGGGCAGTTTCGGGGCATTTTTTCCGGAGATATTTCCTCGGAAACGGAAAAGCTGCTGGCTGCCTATGGACGATGCAAGGATGCGGATTTTTACAAAGCGGCGCATCATGGCTCCAACGGCTCCAATTCCAAAGAATTTCTTCAGGCGATTACTCCGGAAATCGCCGTTGTTTCCTGCGGGAAGGATAATTCCTACGGTCATCCCGGAAAAGACGCGATAAAGAACATGGAGGACGCCGGCGCAGCCGTCTATCAGACTATGGAGCAGGGACAGATTAGGATTCGGAAGGGAAAGGACGGAAAGCCGGTGGTGGATTTTCTAAAATCAGATTCTCTAAAATCATAAATAGGCAATTGTCAGGTTTTGCGTTTATGTGGTAAGATACTGGTATGAAAACGATTGATAACGATATAAAAACCGGACAATTGAAACAGGTTTATCTCCTGTATGGCAAAGAGCGGTATCTGCTCCGCCAATATCGCGATAAACTGAAAAAAGCAATCGTTTCCGAGGATGATACCATGAATTTTTCCGCCTTTGAGGGGGAGGAGACCGATCCGTGGGAGATAA
This sequence comes from uncultured Lachnospiraceae bacterium, assembly GCA_947591115.1. Taxonomy (GTDB): domain Bacteria; phylum Bacillota; class Clostridia; order Lachnospirales; family Lachnospiraceae; genus Roseburia. The sequence goes on from CANQCX010000107.1 coordinate 5,978, forward strand.
TAGAATTAGCGGAAACCCTGCCTTTTTTCGCGGAGCGGCGGCTGATTTTGATCGAGGGGAGCGGCTGGTTTAAAAAACAGGCGGATGAGATGGCGGAGTATCTGTCCCGCATTCCGGAGACGACGTTTTTCTTGTTTGTTGAAGAAGAAGTCGATAAGCGCTCCAAATTGTACAAGGTGCTGGCAAAGAACGGAAAAGCGGTGGAATTCCAGACACAGACGGAGGAGACGCTTTCCCGCTGGATCCTCGGACGGATGCGCAGGGAGGGAAAGAATATCACGCAGGAAGCCTATCAGTTGTTCCTGAGCAAAACGGGAACGGATATGGGCAACATCGATCGGGAAATGGAAAAACTGCTTTGCTATACGATGGGAAAAGAAACGATCGGACTCGAGGAGGTAGAGGCGGTTACTACCGAGCAGACCAGCAGCAGGATCTTTGAGATGGTGGATGCGATTACGGCGCACCAGCAGAAAAAAGCGCTGGAGCTGTATTATGATCTTCTGGCGTTAAAAGAGCCTGCCATGCGTATTTTGTTTCTGCTCAGCCGGCAGTTTCGGATACTTATGACGGTAAAGGCAATGACCAATCAGGGGTTTGGGAAAAAAGAAATCGCTTCTCAGGCAGGATGTCCGGAATGGGCGGTACGCAAATACCAGTCCCAGTGCCGCCCGTTTTCTATGGAGCAGTTAAAACAGGCAGTCCGCGACGGCGTAGAGTACGAAGAGGCGGTAAAAACAGGAAGAATGAATGAGCGTATGGC
>CANQCX010000108.1 GCA_947591115.1 uncultured Lachnospiraceae bacterium
TCTATACCATCGATGTGCCGGGTACCACCAACCGCGAGCTGTTTGCCTCGAATTCCCCGAAAATGCTGGAAACAATGAAAAAAAATACGGCAAAGGAAAAAAACGGCGCGCTTTTGGATTTGATGCGGCGTATTTCGGACGGCCTGCAGCGTTATGAGGCGGGAAATTACCGTATGACGGACGACAAAGCGCCGGTAGAGCTTTTGGGAATGCAGGTCATCGACGATCTGATCGCAGAGGAAGCCGCCTATTATAAAGGCATTTATGAAGAAAAAGGGATACAGGGACTTCTGGAAGTCTTAAAGTAATTGTATTTTCCGGGAAAATCCGCTATACTAGGAGTATTAAAAAAGATGAAAGCAATCGCAAAAATCTATACGGAATTTCCGGAGAAATTCGGGATTCCCAGACAGAGCGGTCTGGCGCCCTCCCTGCGGGGACGCGTAGTGTTTGAACCTCCCTACCGGAATTTGGATGCGGTCAGGGGATTAGAGGAATTTTCCCATATCTGGCTGATTTGGGAGTTTTCCAAGTCGGGGGAAACCGGCGCGCTGACCGTAAAACCGCCGCGTCTGGGCGGAAAAGTTAAAAAGGGCGTATTTGCAACGCGTTCGCCGTTCCGTCCGAATCCCATCGGACTTTCCAGCGTCCGGCTGGAAGAAATCGTGCAGGATGACAGGCTCGGACCGGTGCTGGTCGTTTCCGGAGCGGATCTTTTGGACCGGACGCCGATCTTTGACATTAAACCGTATCTGCCGTATACGGACGCTCATCCGGATGCGCGGGGCAGCTTCGGGGAGGAGCATCAAAAAGACCGGCTTTGCGTCGTCTTTTCGCCCGAATTGCAGGGCATGCTTCCGCAGGAGCTTCAAAACGCGCTCTGCGAAGTGCTTGCGCAGGATCCGAGGGCAGCGTACCAGAAAAAGCCGGATTCTGTTTACGGACTGGCGTTTGCGGGATATGATGTCCGTTTTACGGTAAAAGACGGGACGCTTACCGTAAGGGAGATCGTCAATCTTTCGAAAGGAGGGTGGAATCGGATCAAATGATAAAAAAACAAAAGATTTTGGGAATATTGATGCTTGCGGTATTATTGGGACTGCTCATTCCGCTGCTCTATTTTACGGACGAACGTTTTATCGAATGTCCGACCGAACCCTTAGACGAGGGATGGGATGCCAGCGTACACCAGAAGGAATACCATGATATTACCGTCAGCAAAACGCTGTTTGAGATGTGCAATAAAGGCGACGTGCTTACCTTTACCCGAAAGCTCTCTTCGGATATTCGGGTGCAGAATCCCGTTCTGCAGTGCTATTCCGTACATTCTGTCGTGGAGGTATTTCTGGACGGAGAACTCATATACTCCTACGGAAAAGAATACTATGAAAACGGGCAGCTTCTTGGGTACGGCATGAATTATATCCAGCTTCCGGAGGATTATGCGGGAAAGGAATTAAAGATCGTATATACGGTTTCCGAGAACAACGCGTTTGAGGGACTTCCGGGTTTTGCCATTGCAGACGGGCACAGTATGGTGCAGCATGCGCTGGCATCCGGACGGGTCGGACTGGCCAGCAATCTGTTTTTGATCATGTTCGGAGTGATCGGCATGGTGCTGTCGCTTTGTATGCTTTTCAACAATCCGGTTTTTATGCGGACCTTCTGCATTTCGGTATTTTCGCTTTTGATCGGCTGCTGGACGCTCTGCAACAATGACATGATTACCTTTTTTGTACAGAACCTGAGCATAAAAGTTTATTTTGAATACCTGAGTTTTTATCTTTTGCCGATCCCGTTTACCTGTTATTTTCGGGAAAATATCAAAAAAGACGGCGTACCGAAAAAACTCCGCGTCTTTTTCTGGACGCTGCTTGCCGCCGAGCTGGCGCTGGTGGTCTTTGCCGTTTTGCTTCAGGCGCTCAATCTGGTGCATCTGCCGGTTTGGATCGGACTGGATCATATTCTGGTTATCGGCGTGGCGGTATTTGTCGTCTGCATTGCCGTTGTCAATTATCGGGAAAACCGAAGGCTCGATCCGGGCATTACCATCGGTTTCGGTCTTACGGTCATCATGGGAATGTTCGAGCTGGTGCGCTACAATTTGTCCAAATACCTGACCGGCTTTACGAACAATAAATATGACAGCACGCTTAGTTTTGCTGCGCTGGTCATCGTCATTGCGCTGTTTGCGGACTTTGGAAGCAAAATTACCAAAAATCTGTATCGTGAGGCGCAGAATAAGGTGCTTCAGAAGATGGCGTATGTGGATGAGCTGACCACGCTTGCCAATCGGAGAAAATGCGACGAGGTCATGATGCAGCTTCAGGACGGGCAGGAAGGGTATGCGATCGTCAGCATGGATATGAACCTGCTGAAATATATTAATGATACTTACGGACACGAAATGGGAGATTATGCCCTTCAGCAGTTCGCGCAGGTGCTGAAAACGGTTTTTCCGGCGTCCGCAACCGTCGGACGTATGGGAGGCGACGAATTTATCGCCATTGTTCCGAATGCGGATTCCGCGGAAATTGACCGCTATGTGGAAAACATGCAGCAGGAAATGCAGCTTCGAAGCCAGAAGGAAGATTCCATTACGTTAAGCGCCGCGTACGGCTGCGCGTTCAGCAGCGAAAGGAAGGACGCGCACGCGGTATACAGTCTGGCGGACGAGCGGATGTATGAATGCAAACGGGCAATGAAAATGGGAAGGAGATAAACAAATGAAAAAAGTAGAGGATTACATCAGAAGCATTCCGGATTTTCCGGAGGAAGGCATTATCTTTCGGGATGTTACCAGTATTCTTCAGGATGCGCAGGGATTGAAGCTGGCCATTGACGAGCTGATCAAACGGCTGGACGGAGTGGAATTTGACGTGATTGCGGGAACGGAATCCAGAGGATTTATTTTCGGGATGCCGGTCGCTTATGCGCTTGGAAAACCGTTTGTTCCGGTTCGCAAAGCGGGAAAGCTGCCATGTGAAACGATTTCCGAGAGCTATGATCTGGAGTACGGAACGGCATCCATTGAGATACATAAAGACGCGATCCTGCCGGGACAGAAGGTAGTGATCGTAGACGATCTGATCGCGACCGGCGGAACGGTGGAAGCCGCCATTCATCTGGTAGAACGGCTGGGCGGAGAAGTGGTAAAGGTGCTGTTTCTGCTCGAGCTGGTAGGTCTGGAGGGCAGAAAAAAACTGGCGGGGTACGACGTCGCCTCCGTTGTCGTATATGAGGGAAAATAATGCGTTTTCATGCATAGGAAAGTCGTTTATGCAGCATACTATTTCAAAAATACGGATGCAGATTTGATTCGTGGAAAAGGAGAGATAGTATGAACCAACAGATAGGAAGTGGGAGTCTCTGTTTTTCAGAGGCTCCTTTTATTTTAAGCAGCGCTTCCGTAGTGGGTACAAAAGAAGGCGAAGGCCCGCTGGGCGGCTGCTTTGACGTAATCGGATCGGATGATAAATTCGGGCAGGATACATGGGAGGCGGCGGAGAGCAGCCTGCAGAAGGAAGCGCTTACGCTGGCTTTGGGAAAAGCGCGCTGCAGCGAAAACGAGATCCGGTATCTGTTTGCCGGAGATCTGCTTGGTCAGGACATTGCCTCCTCGTTCGGGTTAAAAAGCTTTGAAATTCCGCTGTTCGGACTTTACGGCGCATGTTCCACCTGCGGGGAGGCGCTGTCTTTGGCGGCGATGTGCGTAGCCGCCGGCTATGCACATCGAGCGGCGGCGGTAACCTCCAGCCATTTTGCAAGTGCGGAGAAACAGTTTCGCTTTCCGCTCGAATATGCCAATCAGCGTCCCCTATCGGCTACCTGGACAGTTACCGGAGGCGGAGCCTTTGTACTTGCCGGGAAGGAGCCGGACGGAGGATTTCCGGCGGAGCCGCTGGCAAAGATTACAGGAATTACCACCGGAAAAATCGTAGACTACGGGATCAAGGATTCCATGAACATGGGAGCGGCGATGGCTCCGGCGGCATGTGATCTGATCGAACGGAATCTAAAGGATTTCGGGAGAAAACCGCAGGATTATGACAAAATCGTAACCGGCGATCTGGGAACGGTCGGACAGGAGATTTTGATCGAGCTTCTGCGGGAACGGGGATATGATATTTCCGGCGTTCATGAAGACTGCGGAATCAAAATATACGACAGTCAGGCGCAGGGCACCGGCGCGGGCGGCTCCGGCTGCGGCTGCTCGGCGGTTACGCTGAGCGCGCATTATCTGAAGCTGCTCAAAAACAAGGAGCTGTCCCGAATCCTGTTTGTCCCGACCGGAGCGCTGCTTTCGACCATCAGCTTTAACGAGGGGCAGAGCGTACCGGGGATCGCGCATGGCGTAGTCATCGAAGCATGCTGAAAAAGGAGGAAAAACGATGGAATATTGGAATGCATTCTGGGTGGGCGGCGTGATCTGCGCGCTGGTTCAGATTTTGATGGAAAAAACAAAGATGATGCCGGGACGGATCATGGTGCTTCTTGTCTGTCTGGGAGCGGTTCTGGGAGCGCTGCAGATTTATGAGCCGTTTTCCCAGTGGGCGCAGGCGGGCGCAAACGTACCGCTGCTGGGCTTCGGAAATCTGCTTTGGAAAGGCGTAAAGGAAGCCGTTGACGAAAAAGGCTTTCTGGGAATCTTTACGGGCGGCTTTCAGGCATGCGCCGCCGGCGTATCGGCAGCGCTGGTCTTTTCCTATCTGGCTTCTCTTTTGACGGAGCCGAAGATGAAAAAGAAATAAAGGAATAAAGAAATAAAAAATCTCATGATTGCCTTTTTTGCGGCAGCGTGATACAATGAACAATGTTCACATTTGCAAAAAAGGAAGAAACGGCATGAATCATCGGGTAACCTCACAGGAACAGATTTTAGAACAGGCAATGCAGATCGCCGTTCGGGAAGGAGTAGATCGCGTCAGTATGCGAAAGCTTGCTTCGGCATGCGGGATCGCGCTTGGCTCGGTCTACAATTACTATCCCAACAAGGAAGCGCTGATTACGGCGGTATCGGAGAAATTCTGGAATGCGATCCTTCTGGATCAGGAGAAGCTTTACCGGCGCGGGATGCGTTTTACGCTTTTTCTGGAGCAGTATTACAATTATCTCTGCGGAAGGCTGGCGCGCTATGATAAAAGCTGGGTGGCGGAGATGGACCAACGCGCGCCGCAGAAGGAGGCGCTGCGGATGCTGCGGCAGGTCTTGGCGGAGGACGCGCAGGTCGATCGCGCCATCTGGAATATGGAATTAAGCGAAGACGCGTTCTGCTCCTATGTCTGGATCAATCTGATGGCGCTTTTGCGCGCGGGAGAGAATAACTGCCGTTTTTTTATTTTTTTGCTGGAGCATTTGTTGTATGATGAATAAAAAATAACGTTTGGTATCATACTAACCTCAAATCAAATAAAAAGGAGATTTGAGAAGATGAAAAAATTGCGTATTTTTTTAATGAGTTGTTTACTGATCGGGTGTCTGGGAGCGTTTACCGCATGCGGCAATATGGACAGCGGAAAGAACGGAACCGAAAATACAACCAATAACAATTCCGATTCCAATTCCAATTCCAATGACAGCGATTCTGACAGCCACAACGGAAACGACGCCGGTAATGTGGGAGACGATTTAGAGGATATGGGACAGGATGCGGTAGATGGAATCGAGGACGCCGGAGACGCGGTCGTAGACGGAGTGGAGGATATGACCGGTACAAACGGCAATTCCGATAACAATGCAAACGACAACGCGGGCAGCGGCGACGATGCCGCAGGAACGGCGCGTTAGATGAAAAAAGAAATCCGGCGGAAAGCTGTCTGAGGCTTTCTGTCGGAACCGTTAGGGGAGCCAAATGAAAAAAGAAGCCTATCAGAAGCGGATGCGGTATTTTAACGAGCATCCGGATTTGTCCGAACGATTACATATTGCAAATAAAATACTGACCGGAATTGTTTTTGTGTCCTATCCGGTTCTTTTATTTTGGCTTTTTCGGGAGCATTCGCCGGCGCTTGTGCGCGCGGTCTTCGTACCGCTCGGTTCGCTGGCGGCAGTGAGCGTATTCCGCTGCGCCGTCAACCGGAAGCGTCCGTATGAAGCGTTTGAAACCAAGCCGGCGATTCCAAAAGCGACGCAGGGAAAATCGTTTCCCAGCCGTCATGTGTTCTGTGTGTTTCTGATTGCCATGACCTATCTGTGCCTTACCTCGTGGCGCGCAGCCGGTCTTTTCCTGCTGGCGGCAGGAGTCCTGTTAGCCGTCGTGCGCGTCCTGACCGGAGTGCATTATGTCAGCGACGTATGCTGCGGTGCGGCGGCAGGGATTCTGGCGGGACTGCTCGGGTACGTATGGCTGTAGCTTCAGCCTTTGCGGAACTGGCTCGGCGTAACGCCGTAGTGCTTTTTAAATGCGCGGTTAAAATAGGACAGGTTGTCAAAGCCGACCTCCGTCGCGATTTCCAGAATGGAGGAATCCGAGCCGGTCAGAAGGCGCGACGCCATCGTCAGGCGGTAGTCCTTGAGGTATTCGATAAAAGTCGTTCCCATAGTTTCTTTGAAATAACGCATAAAATGAGACTCGGAAAATCCCGCGACCTTCGCCATCATGGAGATCGTGATTTTTTCCATGTAGTTGTTTTCGATGTATTTCAGCACCACTTTTGTTTTATCGAGCGTCTTTTTGTCCTTTGGCGGCCGCGTCAG
>CANQCX010000109.1 GCA_947591115.1 uncultured Lachnospiraceae bacterium
ACGGCAACGATCGAACCGATCCGCGCTTCTTCGACATTGACCTTGTTTAATCCGTCGAATTCGTACAGCTTGCTGATCCGGACCTTCTGCATTTTATCCGGATCGTGGTGGTTTACAACAACGGCCTCCTGATTGATCTTGAGGCTTCCGTTATCCACTTTTCCGATTCCAATCCGGCCCACGTATTCATTGTAGTCAATGGTGCTGATCAAAACCTGCGTACCGGCGTCCGGATCGCCCTCCGGAGCGGGAATGTAATTTAAGATCGTTTCAAATAAAGGCGACATATCCTTTTTTTCATCCTCCAAAGAAGTAACGGCGTAGCCGTCTCTGGCGGAGGTGTAGACAAACGGGCAGTCGAGCTGCTCCTCGGAAGCGTCCAGATCCATAAAAAGTTCAAGAACCTCGTCGATGACCTCGTCGGGACGCGCCTCCGGACGATCCATTTTGTTGATGCATACGATGACCGGCAGGTTTAACGCGAGCGCTTTCATCAAAACGAATTTGGTCTGCGGCATAGTGCCTTCAAACGCGTCTACTACTAATATGACACCGTTTACCATTTTTAATACGCGCTCCACCTCGCCTCCGAAATCGGCATGGCCCGGAGTATCAATGATGTTGATCTTTACGCCCTTGTAGGTAACGGCGGTGTTTTTGGAAAGAATGGTAATCCCGCGTTCCCGTTCCAGATCGTTGGAATCCATGACGCGCTCCAAAACCTCCTGATTTTCACGAAAAACGCCGCTTTGTTTTAAAAGCTCATCGACAAGTGTGGTCTTGCCATGATCGACATGTGCGATGATCGCAATATTACGGATATCTTCTCTTGTTGTTTTCATAAATGTTCCCTCTTTCTTTTTAAACCCTTATATTCTATCACAAAATGACGTTTGCGCAAGTTTTTTTCCGTCTTTTGGAAATTTGCGGATTTTGGGCGCGCTTATCGACAGACTTTTCTCAATTCTACCAACCGGAAAGTGATAAAAAAGAACCCTAACAAATATTTCCACAAAAGGAAGGGAGAACATTCATGGCAGATAAAATTTTTGAAAACAACCAAGTATCGATCATCGGAGAGATCGTATCGGATTTCCAGTACAGCCACGAGGTATACGGCGAAGGCTTTTATATGGTGGACGTGTCCGTCAGCCGTTTGTCCAATTTCGTGGATTATATTCCGGTCATGGTATCCGAACGGCTGATTGACGTGACGGGAGATTACATAGGCAGATATGTGTACATAGGCGGTCAGTTCCGCTCCTTCAACCGTCATGAGGAAAAAAAGAACCGATTGGTGCTTTCCGTTTTTGCAAGGGAACTCGAGATTATGGAAGATGCGGGAGATGAGAGTGCGAGCAATCAGATTTTTTTGGACGGCTATATCTGCAAAGAGTCCGTATACCGGAAAACGCCGCTGGGACGGGAGATCGCGGATCTTCTGGTAGCGGTCAACCGTTCTTACGGCAAGTCCGACTACATCCCATGCATCTGCTGGGGAAGGAACGCGCGTTTTGCTTCCGGTTTTGCAGTCGGAACGCACGTACAGATCTGGGGCAGGATCCAGAGTCGCGAATATGTGAAGAAAATCAGCGAAACGGAGGTAGAGCAGCGGACAGCCTACGAAGTTTCGGTTAGTAAAATAGAGTTTCTGGAATAGCCCAAAAAGGCTCCAAAAAGTTCCATAGTTGCAAAAAATGTAAAATTGTGGTACTTTCTATTACAGCGCATACAGCGCAGGCAATGAAACAGAGTATGCGGACTTGGAGGATGCAATGGGTAAAGGCATAGTACAGATTTATTATGGCGAAGGACATGGAAAATCGGCGGCGGCGCTGGGCAGCGCAATCCGCATGACAGGCGCAGGAAAGAGCGCGGTGGTCATTCAGTTTCTGAAGGGCAAAATGACGGCGGTGCAGGAGATTCTGGAGCGTTTAGAGCCGGAGATCAAATTTTTCCGTTTTTCCAAATCCGAAGAAGCGTTTGAACATCTGACCGAGGAGGAAAAGAAGGACGAGAAGATCAACCTGACGAACGGATTTCACTACGGAAAGAAGGTCGTTTCCACCGGAGCATGCGATATACTGATCATGGATGAGCTGCTTGGCCTCGTCGATCAAAACCTGATTTCGATGGAGGAGGTTCAGAAGCTGGTAGAGGCGGTGCCCGAGGGGATGACGCTTGTTTTTACCGGACGGGTGCTTGCGGAGGGCATGAGAGCGCTTGCAGACGAAATTTATCATATCGTTCAGGAAAAGTGAAGTCTGCGTTGACATCTGTGTTTTATGGTGCTATGATTAGAACAATAAAAATAAAAGTAAGTAAGATAGAGGTTGCGTGAATTAAGAGTAGCGGAGCGGATGCAGCAGGTGCAGAAGAAGCTTTGTGAAAGGAAGGAACGCCGAAAGCGTATGACGCCTGCGATCATATGCTTGGGCATAGGATGAAGAATTCTATGACTGTCATCGTTTTGATGGGGAGCTATCCGATTTGTTGCAGAATGAATTTGACCGGCTCGCAGAGCCGGTCTTTTATCTTGCTTGAAGAAAAGAGCATTCTGTGTCATAGGGATGCCGGCGCACATAAGATAAAAAAACGGATCGGATCTTGCAATTTAAAGTTTAAAATCGTAAGGATCAATCATATAGGAGGAAAAACATGGCAATTTACAAGGGTGCAGGTGTTGCGATCGTCACACCGATGAAGGACAATGAAGAAGTCAACTATGACAAACTGGAAGAACTGATCAAGATGCAGATCGCCGGAGGTACGGATGCGATCATCATTGCCGGAACTACCGGAGAAAGCTCGACGCTGACAATGGAGGAGCATGAGAAGGTCATTCGCGCTGCCGTAGAGTTTACCGGACATCAGATCCCCGTAATCGCGGGAACCGGCTCGAATTGCACCAGAACGGCGATCCAACTGTCACAGGGAGCGGAGAAAGACGGTGCGGACGGTCTTTTGATCGTGACGCCGTATTACAACAAGGCAACGCAGGCGGGACTGATTGCGCATTATAGCAAGATCGCCCAAAGCACAAAGCTGCCGATCATCATGTATAACGTGCCGGGAAGAACCGGCTGCAATCTGCTTCCGGAAACGGTCGCTGCATTGTTCAAACAGGAGCCGAATATCGTAGGCTTAAAGGAAGCGACCGGAAATATGGCGCAGGCTTCCAAAACGATGTATCTGACGGACGGAAAGCTGGATCTGTATTCCGGAGAGGACGGCCTTGTACTGCCGCTGCTTTCCATTGGCGCGATCGGCGTAATATCCGTATGGAGCAATATCGCGCCGAAAAAGGTGCATGATCTGTGCGAAAGCTTTTTCAAGGGAGATCTTGAGACGGCAAGGAAGCTTCAGATGGAGGCGCTGCCGCTGGTAGACGCGCTTTTCTCAGAAGTCAATCCGATTCCGGTCAAAACCGCTATGAATCTGATGGGACTCGAAGTGGGTCCGCTGCGTGCGCCAATGTGCGAAATGGGCGAGGAAAATGCCAAAAAGCTTGCAGGAGTCATGCGGGAATACGGAATCAAGCTGGCTTGAGCGGACTTTTGAGATACGTAAGGAAAAGAGGAACGGAAAATGACAAAAGTAATTATGAACGGCTGCAACGGAAAAATGGGACAGTGCATTACCGGAATCTGCAAAGAGGATCCGGAGGTAGAGATCGTAGCGGGAATTGATATTTATGACAAAGGAAAAAATGATTATCCGGTTTTTTCCGACATTTCCTCCTGCTATGTGGATGCGGATGTGATCATTGATTTTTCCAATGCGAAAGCGGTAGATACGCTGCTGGATTATTGTATGGTAAAACAGATGCCGGTCGTGCTTTGTACCACCGGTTTATCGGAAGAACAGCTTGCGAAGGCGGAGGAGGCCGCAAAAAAGACCGCGGTTTTAAAGTCGGCGAATATGTCTCTGGGAATCAATACGCTTTTGGAGCTGGTCAAAAAAGCCGCGCTTGTTTTTGCACCGGCAGGCTTTGATATGGAGATCATTGAGAAGCATCACAACCAAAAGCTGGATGCGCCGAGCGGAACCGCGCTCGCGCTTGCAGATTCGATGAATGAAGCGTTAGACCACGCGTATCACTACAAATATGACAGGAGCAGGGAACGGGCAAAACGGGATCCTCAGGAGATCGGGATTTCGGCAGTGCGCGGCGGAAACATCGTAGGAGAGCATGAAATCCTTTTTGCCGGAACAGACGAAGTAATCGAAATCAAACATACGGCATATTCCAAAGCCGTTTTTGCAAAAGGAGCGGTGGAAGCGGCGAAGTTCTTAAAGGGCAGAGGCGCGGGACGTTACGATATGGCGGATGTGATCGCTGCAAAGCAGGGATAAAAACCGGCAAAAAAGTACAGGGCAACGGCCGTTGTTCTGTACTTTTTCCGATTGCAGAAAAGAAAGGGGAAACGTCATGATATACATCGGAAATCATCTGCCGTCGTCCAAAGGCTTTTATGCTATGGGAAAGATGGCGTTAAAATTAAATGCGGATACGTTCGCTTTTTTTACAAGAAATCCAAGAGGAGGCGCGGCAAAAGCCATTGATCCGGAGGATGCGGAAAAACTGCTAAAGCTGATGGAAGAACATCATTTCGGGAAGCTGGTTGCACATGCGCCGTATACCATGAATGTCTGCGCGGCGAAAGAGGACATCAAAGAATTTTCCAGAAACATGCTGTGCGACGATCTGGAAAGGATGGAATACCTGCCGGGAAATTACTATAACTTTCATCCGGGTTCCCATGTGGGGCAGGGCGCCGAGGCGGCGATTCCGATGATCGCGGACGCCATCAATCTGGCGCTTCGGCCGGAGCACAGCACGACGGTCCTTTTAGAAACAATGGCGGGCAAAGGCTCGGAGGTCGGGCGCAGTTTTGAAGAACTCCGCGGGATTTTAGACCTTGTCAGGCTGCAGGAGAAGGTCGGCGTATGTCTGGATACCTGCCACGTATGGGACGGAGGGTATGACATTGTAAACCATCTGGACGAGGTGCTTGACGAATTTGACCGGATCGTGGGATTGGACAGGCTGAAAGCAATTCATTTGAACGACAGCATGAATGTGTGCGGAGCGCACAAGGACCGTCATCAGAAAATCGGTCAGGGGGAGATCGGCACCGAAGCGATGGAGCGGATCGTACGGCATCCGCTTTTGCAGGGAAAACCGTTTATTCTGGAAACGCCGAACGACGATGAAGGGTACGCGCAGGAAATCGCCGTTATCCGGAGCTGGATGAAATAGGAGATGCGCGAAACGGCGTTGCAGGAGCCGTTGTTTTTATGGTAAACTATAGTGCAGAGCACAAGGTAGGATCAAAAAGAATACAGGGGGTTTCATGAGAATATTGATCAAAGGCGGCAGGGTAATCAATCCGGCTGCGCAGATGGATGAAATTGCAGATGTGCTGATCGAAGATGAACACGTTGCCGAAATCGGGAAAAATCTAAAAGAACCGGCGGATCGCGTCATATCGGCGAAGGGATGCTATGTGATGCCGGGATTTATTGATATGCACGTACATTTTCGTGATCCGGGGCAGGAGCAGAAGGAGGATATTTTTACCGGAATGCAGGCGGCGGCACATGGCGGCTATACTACGGTAGTTACGATGCCAAATACCAGACCGGTCGTGGATTCGCCGGATGTGGTTTCTTATGTGCAGAGAAAAGCGGCTGCCGGAAACTGCATCAATGTGCTGCAGGCAGGTGCGATCACAAAAGGTCAAAAGGGCGAGGAGCTTTCAGACATAGAAGGCATGGCGGCGGCAGGGATTCCGGCGATCAGCGAGGACGGAAAATCCGTTATGAACGCACAGTTATATCGGGAAGCGATGCAGCTCGCCGCGCGTTTAGATATTCCGGTTCTGGCGCACTGCGAGGATATCCATCTTGTCAACGGCGGCGTAATGAATGCGGATGAAAAAGCTGCGGAGCTTGGAATGCCGGGGATTACGAATTCGGTGGAGGACGTCATTATTGCAAGGGATATTCTTTTAAGCAAAGAAACGGGGGTAAGGCTGCATCTTTGCCATTGCTCCACCAAAGACTCCGTTACGATGGTCAAAGCGGCAAAAGAGGCGGGACTTTCCGTTTCGGCGGAGGTTTGTCCGCATCATTTTACCCTGACCTCGGAGGATATTACCGAATACGTTCCGGAGATCGAAGCGGGGATCATGATTCCTCAGGATACGGACGCAGATACGAATTTTAAAATGAATCCGCCGCTTCGGACAAAAGAAGACGTCGAAGCGCTGCGCTGCGGTCTTCGGGACGGGATCATGGATGTGATTTCCACCGATCACGCACCGCATACGTTTCAGGAGAAAAATACATCCATGAAGAAAGCGCCGTTCGGGATCGTCGGTCTGGAAACGGCTGCGGCGCTTACCCATACGGAGCTGGTGCTTGGCGGCTATCTGACGCCGATGCAGATGGCGGAAAAGATGAGCTATCATCCGGCGAAGCTGCTTTCCCTCGAAAAAGGAGACATCCAGTCGGGGAAGACGGCGGATCTTGTTATTTTTGATCCAAAGGAAACGTATGTCATCGACAAGAACCGGTTTGCCTCTAAAGGCAGGAATACTCCGTTTCA
>CANQCX010000110.1 GCA_947591115.1 uncultured Lachnospiraceae bacterium
GTCGAATGGCTTTCGGCGAGAACCGATGAGCTGCTTACGGCGGCTCATGTCAATTCGGTACTGCATTCTTTGGTCATGGACGGCATTTTCAACGGAGTCGGAAGCGTTTTAAGCTTCCTGCCGATCATCGTAACGCTGTTTTTCTTTTTGTCTTTGTTGGAAGACAGCGGATATATTGCAAGAGTCGCTTTTGTAATGGACAGGCTGTTAAGAAAGATCGGATTGTCCGGACGAAGCATTGTACCGATGCTGATCGGATTTGGCTGTACGGTTCCGGGCGTGATGGCGACAAGAACGCTGCCGTCGGAACGGGATCGGAAAATGACGATTCTTATGACGCCGTTTATGAGCTGTTCCGCCAAAGTGCCGATTTACGGATTTTTTACGGCGGCATTTTTCCCGCAGTACGGTGCGCTGATCATGATCGTACTCTATCTGCTGGGCATCGCGCTGGGCATTCTGATGGCTCTTTTGACAAAGGGAACCGTCTTTCAGGGAGAGGCAGTTCCGTTTGTCATGGAACTTCCGAATTACCGTATGCCGGGCGCAAAAAATGTCGGACATCTGCTTTGGGACAAAGCAAAGGACTTTCTGCAGCGTGCATTTACGATTATTTTTCTGGCAACCATTGTCATCTGGTTTTTGCAGACGTTTGATTTTCGGATGAACATTGTAACGGATTCCCAAAACAGTATGCTTGCCGGAATCGCAAGTCTGCTGGTTCCGATCTTAGAACCGCTGGGACTGGGAGATTGGAGAATTTCTACGGCGCTGATTTCCGGCTTTATGGCAAAAGAAAGCGTTGTCGCTACGCTGGCAGTGCTGTTTGGAACCAAAGGCGCGCTGATGGAGGTGCTTTCTCCCGTCTCTGCAGCAAGCATTCTGGTGTTTAGCCTGTTGTATACGCCATGCGTAGCGGCGATTGCTTCCATTAAACGCGAATTGGGCCTCAAATGGGCGACTGCCGTTGTATTCGGGCAGTGTGCCATTGCGTGGCTCGCCGCGTTTCTGGTTCACTTTGCAGGAATTTATGCTTTCCAGAAGTAAGCGCTGTATGGCGGCAGTTCATAGCCGCCGTTGAGCGTCATCGTCTTCTGGGTAATCAGATCTGTGACGTTGGCGGTTCCGGCGTCAAAGCCTGCAAAAAACGGCTGGTCGGCGGCGTTGACTGCAACATAAACACGTTCTCCCTCCCACTCGCGGCTGAAAACGCATTGCCCGTTGGTCAGAACTACGGAGCGGAAATCGCCGTACTGCAGCGCTTTGGAGCTGCGTTTGGCAGCGGAAAGCCGACAGATCCATTCGGTCAGCTCATTGGAAACCGGTTCGTCGTAGGAAAGGCGCAGATTCGGATCGCCGTCCTGTTTCCTGCCGGTCGCGCCCCATTCGCTGCCGTAATAAATGCATGGGATTCCCGGCATACCGTACGCAATGGCGTAGATCAGCGGAAGGTGCGCCGGATTGTTTAAAATGCTGGCAACTCTGGTTACGTCATGGTTGTCCACGAAGGAAAGCAGGTGGCGTCCGCGGTATAAAGTCCACTGCTCCGGACCAAACTGGCGCAGAAGCGAATGGTTGATCTCAAACATATTCATGGAATTAAAGCTGGAATAAAGTCCCTTGTAGCATTCATAATTGGTTACGGAATGCAGCATGGAATCGTTCATGAACTGGTTGTAATCGCCATGCAGCGTTTCGCCCAGCAGGAAGAAATCCGGCTTTAATCCCTCGCAGAAGGTGCGCAGCCGTCTCATGAAATCATGGTCAAGACAATACGCCACATCCAGACGAAGACCGTCGATGTCAAATTCCTCCACCCAGCCTTTGATCGCGGAAAAAATATGCTCAATGACCTCTTCGTTGCGCAGATTCAGTTTTACAAGGTCATAGTTGCCTTCCCAGCCTTCGTACCACAGGCCGTCGTTGTAGTTGGAATTTCCGTCGAACGCGATCCGCCCGAACCAGTTTACATAAGGCGAACGCTCCCGATTCTGCAGCACGTCCTGAAACGCCCAAAATCCCCTGCCTACATGATTAAATACGCCGTCCAGAACAACGCGGATGCCTTCTTTGTGAAGGTTTTGGCAAACCTCGGCAAAATCCTCGTTGGTACCCAGACGGTTATCGATTTTGGTATAATCTCTGGTATTGTACCCATGCGTATCGGATTCAAATACCGGAGAAAAATAGATCGCATTCGCCCCCACCTCGTTTTTGATGTGAGGAATCCAGTCGTTCACTTTTAAAATGCGGTGTTCCTGTCTGCCGTCATTTTCAAACGGCGCGCCGCAGAAACCCAGCGGATAGATCTGATAAAAAACACTTTCATAAGCCCACATATGATGCCTCCTTTATTTCATTTATGAAAAGTTCCGGCAGGATAACCTCTATGGGATACCCTGCCGGTTCTGCAGTTGCATATTAAGTAGAAAAAATTAGAAATCCGTCAGATTTGCAGCTCTCTTCTCCAAAAATGCGCCCATTCCCTCTTTCTTGTCGTTGGTGTCGTTGACAACGCCAAAGAGATTTGCTTCCATTTCTACGGCATTTTTAATATCCATGTCATAGCCGTTGTTGATCGCTGCCTTTGCAACGGAAACCGCATAGCTTCCTTTGGAAATGATTTTTGCAGCCATCGCTTTTGCGGATGCCATCAGCTCTTCTTTTGCAACTACTTTGTTGACAAGACCGATGCGGTAAGCCTCGTTTGCGTCAATGTTGTCGCAGGTAAAGATCATTTCTTTTGCGCGGCCCATGCCGACCAGACGCGCAAGTCTCTGGGTTCCGCCGAAGCCCGGGATAATCCCCAGTCCGCATTCCGGCTGACCGAATACCGCATTGTCGGATGCGATGCGGATGTCGCAGGCCATAGCGATCTCGCAGCCTCCGCCCAGTGCAAATCCGTTGACCGCCGCAATCGTAACCTGACGCATGTTGTTTAATTTAAAGAACGGCTCGGATGCCTTGATACCGAACGCTCTCGCCTGTGGAGCGGTAAAGTTGACCATTTCGGCAATATCTGCGCCGGCAACGAAGGATTTGAATTCGTTTCCCTTCTTGTCAGGGCCGCCGGTCAGGATTACGACCTTTACGTCGTCTCTGGCTTCGATTTCGGTAAGAGCGGCGTTTAACTCATCCAAAGTCTCGCTGTTTAATGCGTTTAACGCTGCCGGACGGGAAATCGCAAGAACGGCAATCTCATCTGCAACGTCTAACTGTAGGTTTTTAAAATCACTCATCGTATAAAATCCTCCTATCATTGGACAAAATTGTTAGTTTCATCCTAGCATTTTGCCAAAAACTTGTCAATCATACGGGAGGATTTTATGGTATGATGATATCAAACAATCGGTATGATGGAGAAAGAAGAAAAGATGATTGATGATTTTGATTTGCAGCAGATAGCCGCCCCGCTTCAGGAATGGTTTGCCGGACACGCGCGGGTGCTGCCCTGGAGGGAAAATCCAGAGCCGTATGAGGTATGGGTATCGGAGATCATGCTTCAGCAGACGAGGGTGGAGGCGGTCAGACCGTACTATGAGCGGTTTATGAAAGCGCTTCCGGATGTCCGCGCGCTTGCCGGCTGTCCCGAGGAGCGTCTGTTGAAATTGTGGGAGGGACTGGGATATTACAACCGCGTCCGGAATTTAAAGGCGGCAGCCGTTCAGGTTATGGAGGAATACGGAGGCGTAATCCCTTGCGAATACGGCGAACTGCTGAAACTAAAAGGGATTGGCCGCTATACCGCAGGGGCGATTGCGTCGATCGCGTATGAAAAACCGGTTCCGGCAGTAGACGGAAACGTTCTTCGCGTCATTTCGCGCGTGACGGCGGATGAAGCGGACATCGGAAAACAGTCGGTTCGCACCCATATGGAAGAAAAACTCGCTGCGCTGATGCAAAAACCGGCATCCGGCGCGGAAAAGATCATGCCGCGCATTTTTAATCAGGCGTTGATGGAGCTGGGCGCAACGGTATGCGTTCCAAACGGCGCGCCGTACTGTACCCAATGCCCCTGGCAGCGGTTCTGCAGGGCAAAACAGGAGGGCAGCGTTGATCGGATTCCGGTAAAAAAGAAGGCGAAGGAACGGAAATGCGTAGAGCTTACGGTATTTGTCGTCCGCGACGGGGACAAGGTCGCCCTTCACAGGCGGAGCAGCCGGGGACTTTTGGCGGGCATGTATGAACTGCCGAATCGGGAGGGACATATGCAGCCGGAGGAAGCCGTTTCCCATGTTCGGGAAATGGGTTATGCGCCGCTTCGAATCCAGCCGTTGGAGCGTGCGAAACATATTTTTTCCCATGTCGAATGGAACATGATCGGATATGTGATATCGGTAGCGGAACCGGAGGAGGAACAGGCGGGAGGAAAGAACAGCGGGCAAAAGAACGGAGACTGGTTTTTTGTGGATGCGCAGGAGGCGAAGGAACGCTATGCGATTCCGGCGGCGTTTGCGCGGTATGCGGAATACATGAATATCCCGATCGGGCCGGATGCCAAAAAGGCGCAGGAGCCGATAACATAAGAGGAAGCCGATGCATAAGATGCACCGGCTTGAATTATGAAAAAGAAACTTTGTTGGCCCCTGTCTTTATCTGATTCTCAGTATAGGTGGCAATTGTGAAATGGGTATGTGGAGTTTATGATAAAATTGTGAATAAAATATGAATTTTTTTGCTGCAAAAAAATGCTCGATTGACGGGATAACATGTGTATAATATAATTTGGATAAATCATTGGGTAAAAGAAAGGATATTAATATGTTTGATACAATTATTGTAGGCGCCGGAGTGGCGGGAGCCGTAGCTGCCAGAAAACTTGCGGAAGAGGGAAACCGCAGCGTGCTTGTGATTGAGCGGAGAAGCCATATCGGCGGAAACTGCTATGACTGTCCGGACGAGTACGGAGTTTTGATCCACGAATACGGCCCGCATATTTTCCATACGGACGAAGAAAGCGTCAGGGAGTATCTGTCCCGTTTTACGGAATGGTACGATTTCGGACATGAAGTAGTGGCAAACGTAGGGGACAAGCTGATTCCGGTTCCGTTTAATTTAAATACGCTCCATATGGTTTATGAAAAGGAGAAAGCGGACCGTCTGGAGAAGAAGCTGCTCGAGGAATACGGCGAGGGAAGCCGCGTTCCGATCATGAAGCTGCGGGAGAACGCCGATCCGGACATCCGCGAGATTGCGGAGTATGTTTACCAAAACATTTTTCTGCGCTATACGATGAAGCAGTGGGGACAGAAGCCGGAGGAGATCAGTCCGGAGGTAACGGGACGCGTTCCGGTCGTAATTTCCTATGACAACCGCTATTTTAAGGATAAATATCAGGGCGTGCCGAAAAACGGGTTTACGCCGATGTTTGAAAAAATGCTCCGCCATAAAAATATCGAAGTCCGGCTCAATACGGACTGCAGGGAGCTGCTTTGTTTTCAGGATGGGAAAATCTACTTTCAGGATGAAGAATTTACCGGAGATCTGATCTATACCGGAGCGATCGACGAACTGTTTGACTGCCGTTTTGGAAGACTTCCGTACCGTTCGCTGGATTTTCGGTTTGAGCATCTTGATACGGACTCCTATCAGGGACACAGCGTAGTCAACTATACGGTCAGCGAGGATTTTACCAGAATTACCGAGTTTAAATTCCTGACCGGACAAACGGACGCTGACGGGACGACCATTGTAAAAGAATATCCGTTTGCATATACCGGAGCAAAGGGCGAAATTCCGTATTATGCGATCTTAGAGGATGAAAATCAGGCATTGTATGAAAAATACCGCAGCTTGACGGAAGACTATCAGGGATTTTACCTTCTGGGACGTCTGGCGGAATACAAGTATTACAATATTGACGCGATGGCGCTGAAGGCAATGGAACTTGCCGACCGGCTGATGAAGAAATAAATTCAGATTAGAAAGGAAACCATATGAAATTACTGACGTTTACCATCCCCTGTTACAATTCGGAGGCATATATGGAAAAATGCATTGAGTCCATTCTTTTGGGGGGAGAAGATATCGAAATTCTGATCGTGGACGACGGCTCGAAAGACCGCACCGCAGAAATCGCGGATGCATATGCCGAGAAATACCCGACCATCATACGGGCGATCCATCAGGAAAACGGGGGACATGGAGAAGCGGTCAATACCGGAATCCGCAACGCCTCGGGACGGTATTTTAAAGTCGTTGACAGCGACGACTGGGTAGATGCCGATGCGTACCGGAAAATTCTTTCGACGTTAAAGAAGCTGGAAAGCGACGGAACGGGAACGGATATGCTGCTTTCCAATTATGTCTATGAAAAAGAAGGGGCAAAGCATAAAAGAGTAATGCGGCAGACCGGTTTTCCGAAGGACCGGCTTTTTACATGGAGCAGCGTCCGTCATTTTTTCAAGGGACACTATATCCTGATGCATTCCGTCATTTACCGCACCGAATTATTGCGGGAGTGCGGACTGAAGCTTCCGAAGCATACGTTTTATGTAGACAATCTCTACGTGTACCAGCCGCTTCCAAGCGTCCATACGATGTATTATCTGGATGTGGATTTTTACCGTTATTATAT
>CANQCX010000111.1 GCA_947591115.1 uncultured Lachnospiraceae bacterium
GAGGAGCCGTCGTAGATCGTCCATTTGTTGGTCGTATAATCATAAGCTCCGGCAGCCGTAGATTTTTTGGCGTCATCCGCGCTGGTCTGCACCATATTCCTGCCGTTGGTGCTTTCTTTTTCGATTACGGTATTCCAATCCAAACCGGTCTTTACCGCCTCGAACGTCCAATTGGGATATTTGTTGTGCAAAGCGGTCAGGTTGGCAAGATAGCTTTCCGGAAAACCGGCGCTGCGGAGCTGTGCCGCGTAATCTCCCTGCGTATCGACATTATCGTAAGTAATCGTGATATACCTGCCGCAAGTCCAGCCATTGTAATAGGTTCCGTTTTTGGTACAGGTAATATTGTACCAGATTTCCCCGCTGACCGTCGTCTGCCCCACGATCTGCACCTCGTCTCCCCGATACAGGGACACCAGCCGGCTGGTTCCGGAAGTTCCCGCCGCGTTGCGCACATAGACGTTATCCGCATTGATCGTGCCCTTTGCCATCACGCCGGAAACACCTCCCTGCGTTTCGGAGCTGTTCGTCGAACTGGTTATGGTAACATAGGCTGCCGGAATATACGCCGTTTTGACAATTTCCGGATTGTATTTGTTGGGATATCTGACCTGATACCAGAGCGTACCGTCGCTTCCGGTCACGTCTTTTAAAATGGTAAGTTCTTTTCCTGCTTCCAGATTGCTGACATGTCCGGAGGTATACGACGCCGCTTCAAACGTCTCAACCAGACTGCCGTCCGGACTGACGACAACGCCGGTTCTTTCTGCTGCCTGATAGAATTCCGGATGCAGGATAACGGTCGTTAGAAAAAGCGAAACCACTAATATAAAGCTAATTCCTTTTCGTATCTGAACTGATAAAACGGATTTCATGCACATCCTCTGCTTTCCTAATCATGCATAAATCTGCACACTATTTTTCATTGTCATTATAGTAGACATTCAAAAACACGTCAATCCAAATATAGTGGTTTTTCGCTCCGTTTCCCTATATTTTGCGATTTTTCATTTTATTTTCATGATTTTCATGTCGAAAATCCGATAACAGGAGCATTCCAAACAGCAGTCCGGAAAGTCCTCCCATCATTCCCAGCACTGTAAGCGCGCCCAGATTTTCCATATCCAGACCGGAAACCGCGCACAAAAAAGCAATGACGCCGATCGCCGACATGACCGCCATAATCGCCATAATTAAAATACGTTCTTTTTGTTCCATCATAAAAATACTCCTTTCCAAAAAACGTTGTTTTCGAAAAGGAGTATAGCAGTCCTGATGTACAATATAACGGACACTAAGTTTTATGCCCGATCTTTTTTCTTTGTCTTCCGATATCCGTTGAGATCGTACCGCTGTCCGTATTCTTCCAGATAGCGCATATAGGTTGCATTCTTTAATTTCCGGACGCTCTTTAAATACTCATGCGTATCAAAATTGGAGGCCTCCAGCTCGATCATTGCAACCGCGACGTTGGAGCAGTGCGCGCCGATTCTTTCATAGTTGGTCAAAAGATCGTTAAATACGAAGCTCTGCTTCATTTCGCATTTTCCGGTACGGAGACGCGAAACGTGGCGCAGCTTCAACTCGCTGCACAAAATTCCGATGCGCTCCCGAAGCGGCTCGACCTGTCCCGCTGTCTGCAGGTTATCCTCCATGAACGCGCGTACCGTAATATCCAGAATTTCCTTTACCGCAGATTCCAGAACGCCCAGTTCATAGAGCGCCTCCTCCGAAAAGGACAGCTTCTTTTCGCTCAACTCCTCCGCCAGCTTGGAAATATTGACCGCATGGTCGCTCAAACGCTCAAAATCGCTGATGGTGTGTAAAAATTTCGAAACCTGCCTCGTCTGCACCGCCGTCATTTCCCGTCCGGTCAACTGCATCAGGTAAGTTCCCAGTTTATCCTCGTACTTGTCGATCAGGTTTTCCTTCTCCTGCACCTTCTGGTAGCGTTCCTGAGAAAAATTCCCAAGCAGGCTCATCGCCCGCAGAATGTTTTTACGCGCTTTTTTTGCCATGCCGTTCATCGCCATATGGCTCTGCGCGATCGCAAGCGCCGGATATGCCAGAAAACGCTCCTCCAGCAGATCGAAGTCCGCCTGTTCTTCCCGATCTTCTTCCGTATCTTTTACCAGCGTAAAGACCAGTTTCTCAATCCACTTAATAAACGGCATCAGCATCAGAACCGTCGCAACACGAAATACCGTATTGAGCAGCGCGATGGTAACCGGACTCATGACCATGTCCATAAACGAGAAATCCACGATCGCATGAACGCTGTAAAAAATAATCGCCCAGAAAACCATACCGAACATGTCGTTCAGCAGATACACAAGCGCCGTCCGCTTTCCGTTCTTATTGGTTCCGATCGCCGATAACAGCACCGGAACCGCCGCTCCGACGCCGATACCGAGCGTAATCGGAAAAGCGGTTGCAAACCGGATGGAGCCGGTCATCGAAAGAGCCTGCAAGATACCGATGGAGGCGGATGCGCTCTGCAAAACCGCCGTAAAAAGAATTCCGACGATGATACCCATGATCGGGTTGGAAAACATGGTAAGCGCATGAACAAAATGCTCGTTTTCCTTCAGCGGGGAAACCGCGCCGCTCATGGTCTGCATCCCGACCATCAGAATGGAAAATCCAAGCATGATATCGCCAATATTGCGGTAAATCGCTTTTTTGATAAACATTTTGAAAATGATCCCGACGATCGCAACAATTGCAGAGATCGTAGCTGTGGAAAGCAGCGTGGCAATTCCTCCGGAATCCTCGATATAGGACAGACACAGAATCCAGCCGGTCACGCTGGTGCCGATATTCGCGCCCATGATAATCCCGATCGCCTGTGCAACCTTCATCATGCCGGAATTCACGAAACCGACCACCATGACCGTCGTTGCGGACGAGGACTGAATGACCGCCGTCACTACGGTGCCCAGAAAGACGCCTTTCAGCGGGGTGCTGGTCAGCTTATATAAGACCAGTTCCAGCTTGTTTCCCGCCACTTTCTTTAATCCGTCTCCCATTAACGACATGCCGAACAAAAAGAGGGCAACGCCGCTAAGCAGGGACAGAATCATTGTTATTCCCATTGTTCTATAAATTCCTTTCCCTTTCGTTGCGTGAATCTACAGAACCCATTATAGACCTATTTACTCTTTTTTTACAGAAAAAATACTTTTCTTTTATTTTTTCGCCATGTCAGACAAATTTTCCCGTTATTTTGACATTTTTTTGGTATAACTTTTCCATTGGCAGCGAACCGCTTCAGCTTATGATGCGCCCGTCTTTGATCTCGATCTTTCTGCCGCACTGATCTGCCACCGCGCTGTCATGCGTGACGACAATGACGGTAACGCCTTTTCGGTTCATTGCCTTCATAATGTCTACAATTTCGCCGGATGTTTTTTCGTCAAGCGCTCCGGTCGGTTCGTCTGCAAGCAGTATGCGCGGTTCGGTAATCATGGCTCTGGCAATGGCAACCCGCTGCTTCTGCCCTCCGGAAAGCCGGTTTACCCTCTGTCCGCTCAGATGCTCCATTGACATTTCTTTTAAAAGCTCCGCCGCTTTTTTCTCCTGTTCCCTTCTTTTTATCTTTTCCGGAGAAAACCGGAACGGAAGCAGAATGTTTTCCAGTACGCTGTAACGCTCCAGCAAGGCAAAATCCTGAAGCACGATCCCGATCCATTGATTCCTTACCACCGCTTTTTCGCTGTCGCTGAATTTACCGACATCATGACCGTCCAGAAGATAAGTTCCCTCCTCATAATCGTCAATACAGCCGATGATATGCATGAGCGTTGATTTTCCCGCCCCTGATTTTCCTATGATCGCAGCCATTTCCCCATCATGAATCGTAAGGCTTGCCTGATTCAATGCATAAAATTCATTTTCTTTCCCGCGATTATAAATTTTACTAACCTTTTCAATCTGAACCATTTCTTCTCCGTCCCTTACATCCCGCTTTTTAAAATCTGCACCGGCGTGTTATTTTTTAAGATGGTACGGGTTACAACAGCCGTCCCCGCCATCGCGATCATTCCGTATACGCAGACTGCCAGAACGGTCGGCGCATCCATCGCCAGATTGACCTTTCCAAGCAGCGCGAAACGGTTTATCACAACCGCCGCCGATGCAGACAGTACAAACGCGCACAGCAGATCAAATAAAATTTCAATCGTACTGCACAAAATCACTTTTTTGATCTTCATTCCGCATAAATAAAATACGGTATATGTTTTCAGATTCATATCCGTTTTAACCGCCAGAATCCCGATCAGGCAGATCAAACTGATCAGCAGGATTACCGCGATCATCGGAATATATTTTTTCAGTTCTGTTCGGTAATGCTCCTTGCTGTTTTCCAAAAAAAGATCCGCTTCCGGAAAAACATCCTCGATAAAACAAATTCCCATATCTTGTTTTCTTTCATACTCCGCTAATTTTTGACGTTCGTCTGCAGCCTGTTCATCCGTAAGACCGGAATCAAACTTTACGATTCCGCTGTCATAAGCGCAATGTACGCTCTCTTTTAATTTTTTCATTTCCCCCTGCGTCGTCAGAACCATGATCTCGCCATACTGCTGGTAGCTGTAATCTTCGAACATATCCGTATAATCCATATCGCTGCTTGCGGTGCTAAACCCATACATCTTCTGTCCTTCACTGAGTACGCCCGCTATATAAAATTCCGTCTCGACTTCATGAATTCCGTCGCCAACGTCCAGCCAGAAGGAAACCGTATCTCCCGCTTTGATTCCCAAAGGATTCTCATAAATATATGCGGCAATCACATTTTCGTCCGTTTTGCACTGTTCGAGCCGCTTCCCGCTGTCCAGACGCAGGGGAATGCGGTTCATGATCTTCTCCGGACACGCTCTGATGGTTATCTGTTCACATTTTTTCTCTGAGTCCGGCTTTTGATTCCATGCAAAATACTTCTGATTAACAATTACCTCTGCGTGTTTCTCCGCTTCGGAAAGCATGGTTTCATCCGGCATCTCCAAAAATACCGAACGTTCATCCATCTGATCCGCAACCGCATGGTACATAGAACTTCTTACCGTAATTTCCCTTACCATTGCGGCCTGCGCCAGCATGGTTCCGATAAACATAGCAATTACAAAAATATGAATCCACATTTTTTCCAAATATTCCGATATTGTTATTCTAATCATTCTAATCATTCCGGATCCTTCGCATCATATCTTTTATTTTTATGCGGTTCATAAACCAAACGATTACCCCAAGAATTGCCATAACGCACAAATAATATGACGTCATCAGCAGCGCGTATGGCCGGAACCCGTACCCGATCTGCGAATTTTGGTACATGTCATGAACCATCGGATCAATCAGCAGAAAGAATCCTGCCGCCGCTGCGATCAGCAATACCAGATTTACCACGCCGATCTCTCCGAACAGCAGATAAAAACGTGTTTTTCGGGATGCGCCGGCAATGGCAAAAACCGCCATTTCCTTTCTCCTTTTGCGGATCAGATACCCGTACAAAATTCCGGTATTAAGCGCAATTACCGTTCCAATTGCCGCCGCCATAAAAATCATTGTCCGTATGGAAATCAGTTCTTCCATATCCAGAGGCTCAAATTCCTGCATCCGCGCCTTATCCATAAAATTTTCCTGAAAAAACGTCTGTATCTGCATATAACTGTCATATGTCGGAAGCTGTTGAAAAGTAAAAATAATCAAATCCGCTTCCAAAGATTCCGGAACCTGCCCGATCCACATCCACGAAGCGTTTTTTTGATATTCTACTCCGGTGCAGCCAATAACCGTAAAGGACTGTCCCCCGATCTCTACTTTGCTTCCGCATTCATAATCGCCGCCCATCACGATTACTTTTTCCTCGGAGCCAAAATCCCTCTCGTCATAAAAACGCCCCTCTGCCATTCCGGGATTCTGCACAGACTCCGCCAATCCATACTTTCCATTATGATAGGTAAAATGGCAATTGATATTCCTGTCGCCGTATCCGGTAAGGAGATACAGAAAATCCACATCCGATCCCAGCTTTTCCAGCAATTCCGGAAGACATTCCCGCAGCTTTGCTGCCGAAACATCTTCCAAAGAAACCTCAATCTGCATGGAATCGATATCCATCTGTTTTTGTTTCTGCGCATAACCTGCATAGATTCCGTAAACGGTCAGCAGACACACTGCTCCGAGCAGCTGTGAAACTGCGATCAGCGCATACAGCCATCGATTTCCCCTTATGGAATCCGCAAGATCCTTTAATAAAAACCGCATTTGTCCGTTTCCTTTATGTCCGCTTAATATTTACTGTAAATTGAAATTGGCTCTTCTTTTCCCTTTTTTTCCTCATTAGAAAGGAAGGGATGAACAATGATTTGGATCTCCCGCAGGTCCTCGGAGATCTCAACCTGAATATAGTGTTCTGCGCCCTTCTGAATTCCCATTGCAGTAATATTATAAATCCATGGGCCAGAATAGTCTTCTTCGTTACTTTTATACGCGGTATAGCCTACCAATCCCTCATCCATTTCCTCATGCAGTTCATAACCTTCCACTGCCACCGTAC
>CANQCX010000112.1 GCA_947591115.1 uncultured Lachnospiraceae bacterium
CCGTTTATCTGAGCAGCTGCAGAGAAAATCCGAAGAATTTAATATGTAGAGCGAGCAAAGGGCGTTTTGAAAAAAGCCTATTTCCCAAACTGCGCTTTCAGAATCTTGGCAAATTCCTCGATATAGTAACCGGAGTTATCGACCTTCCAGAAAGCGCAGTAATTGCGGCAGATCGGTTTCCATTTTCCTGCTGGTCTTTTGACGCGACTAAAATACATGGGGTGCGCCGCAGATCGCCTGCATTGACATACTCTAAACCGGCAATGGGATTCCTTGCAGATATTTCAATGTGGCAGTCGATGACCGTCAGGAGCATATTGACATATTCGTCTGAAAAGGCCCGCCTTTGGTCGTTCAGTACCAGATCCACCTGGTCAGAGCGCAGCAATTCATACAAATCCTCATGATTGCCGTATTTCATATCAATGGGAATGTCAGGGTACTTCGCCGTAAATTCCGCCACTGCCGCTTGAAATTCCGCACCGCCATATCCTTTGATATATCCGATACGCAGGGCAAAATCCTCTCCTTGTGCAATTCTTTTTGTTTCTTTGCACAACCGATCAAAATCAGCCATGAGCAGGAGGCTTTGTCGATAAAAATGCTCTCCTGCAGGCGGATTCCTTTTTGTAGTTCAGCATATTTACCGCATTACGTTCAATGTCCCTGTCCTCTTTATGTTATACCTCAAGAATTTCTGGTGCTGCTGTAAAAGAGTATATAATGGCGCTATCAATATCTAAATACAATGTATTTGTATTATCATCTCCTGCTGTATAGGCATTTTTTAAATGCGGATATTCTTCTAATATCGCTTGATGTACTTCAATCCGATTGTCTTCTTTTAATTCTCCTGAGACACGAATCCACCTGTCATCTTTATCCATCGCTGATAACTCAAACTTTGGATTTCTTTCAATCTGCTTTGATACATTCTTAGCTTTTGCCGTCAGAACATAGATCTTATCCTCAAACAAAAGCGCAGATCCAAAGGGGCGCACTCTTGGTCTATCCCCGTCTTCCGTTGCCAAATAATAAGTTCCCGCATCTTTTAAAAACTGATGTACTTTCTTTAAATCTTTGCCTGCCATAATCTTTGCCCTTCTTTTTTTTCTTTTTGTTTTTGTTATTATTATAGTCGTTTAGTCTCTCGAAAACAATCACAGATTATCATACAAATCTTCTGTAAATGTCAGACCGCCTCTGTATCCTGCATAAGTACGGTTAAAAACAAGACGCTCGTTCATTGGGAAAGACGCCAATATAAACTGAATATCCATTTCTAAGGCTGCTTCCCGTTCATTGCTGCTGCCGATCAGTAAGGTTATCTCCTTTTCTTCATTGAAAAGAGTCTGATTGATCTCATATTGATCTGCGGTAAACACTATCTTTGGCGGCACTGCATACTCCAGATCGTTAATCTGTGCAATAATTCTATCCTTATCCTCCTGTCGGAACATCGGTTCCGATATGATCACAAGTACGGGAGTAAAACTGAAATCATTTGCCAGATACCTTGTGATTCCCACTGCGTTGCTTGCATCCGCAACTACCGCAAAACGTTTCCAGCTTACCACGCCTATGGATTGCGCCAGATAGTGATAGACATAGTCCTCTTCTGCAGCAATTACCTTTTCAACCAGCTCATCATCTAAGCTCAGCGCCTTTGCGACCTCCCTGACAAACTTTGTTGTATCGGTTGCCCCTACAAATAATCCAGGAATCCTTATGCTTGGAACACCAAACTTTTCTTCAAATTTTTTTGCCGGTCCATTCCACAGCCAGGGATTTACAATAATATTCAAAGCTGCGCCTGAGCATTTTTTTATATCATTGATTCCCTGATGTTTTGTAAAAAAGGTGTTGACTTTCAGTCCAAGCAAAGACAATATACGGTCAATCTCTTCCAATGTACCGCTCCAAAAAGGATCGTGGTAAGGAACGATTCCAAAAATATTTACGAGTTTCTCATCTTTTTGAACATCTTCTTCTATTACCTGATCGATCATGGTATTCCAGACGATTTCATAACCCAGATTACTGTCTCCTGCAAATCCCGGCGTATCAATCGGATAAACTTCATGCCCCTTATCCAAAAACTCCTGTGTAACGCTTGCAATATCGTCGCCAATGATGCCTGCGGTACATCCCGTCAGCACAAAAAAGGCATCTGCATCCATAATATCAATGGCTCCTTGAATGGTAGTCCTTAACTTTTCTGTTCCGCCAAATACCACTTCTTTTTCCAGCATATTGCTTGAAGGAATCGACACACTGCTGACAAAGCAGGATGATTTATGTCCTGACTGCCCCTGTTCCGCTGCCGAGGTCTGCATACAGCAGCCTGGTCCCGCATGAAAGATGGGACATACTTTGTCCAAAGCGCCCAAAACAGAATTGATTCCTGCCAGAACGCAGCCTCCTCTTGGATTTTCCAATATCTGCGACATTCTAAACACCTCCTTCAATATACTTAAATGCATTTTCCTCATACCATGAATCTTTGTATGGCAATTTCACATGCTTTGCTAATTTCACATTAAACCCCGGATTTTGTAACTGATCCGCAATTTTATTGCCAAGATATAATAGTCCGTCATATCCCATCGTAGGGCGCTTGCCATCCAGAACATGCGTGGTAGGGATCCCCAGTTTTGCGGCCCACTCCGGCACTCCGATAAACGCATCCGGTTTAAGTTTGTTTACAAGATTTACCTGCTCAAACGGCTGCATATTTGCAATATCCACCACATAATTTTTATGGATTCCGTTGAGATATTCAATATCCACCTGCGCATCGTCGTCATAGGTAGGCGTTTCCAGTCCCACAAGCTCCATGCCAAAGTCATCGATCAAAGCGGCCGCTGCAAAAGAACGCCCGGTTCCTCCGCAGATAAACACCCGTTTTCCCTGAAGCCTGTCTTTTATCTCTGCCACCAGCGGTTCGATGCGTTTATGCTCCATAGCAATAATCTCTTCCACTTCTTTTTCTTTTCCCAATACTTTTGCAATCCCACGATACCATTTATCTGTGTTACGGATACCAATCGGCATTACGGTATGAGAATATGGAATATCATAGTCCTCCCACAAGGTTTTCATAAACTCATCAGCAAATACTTTACAGATAGACGTGGAAGCCTCTGCCGCAGGTATCTTCTTAATCTTTTCCAGAGAACTGTAAAATGGGATATAATTTACCTTAATGCCAATTTGCGAGAGCATACGCTCCATTTCCTTCTGATCCGCATAACTTACCGTAGTCGGCGCAAAAAGATTGACCAGTCCTTTTTCCTTTGGAACCTTCTCTTGTTTTAATATGTACTTATTGATCGATAAAAAAGCAGCGTCAAAACCAGATGCGCATATTTTAGACTTAAAGCCTTCACAATGAATCGGAACCATAATCGTATCCGGATATTCCTGTTGTAAATCAGAAGCAATGGCATCTATATCATCACCGATAATGCCGGATGCGCATGATGCATAAATAAATGCCAGCTTCGGATTGTACTGTTCCACCGCTTTTTTCACAGAATCCCGCAGTTTCTGTTCCCCGCCAAACACAACGCTTTTCTGGTCGATATTGGTAACAATGATTCTTGGGTTTTTAATATTCTTAATCCCCCTGTGCGCCTGTCCTACACGATACATATCAACTGCCATAATGGAACATCCCACACATCCTTGCGGGGAATGAGAGATAAAAACAGAATCCTCCAATGACATTAGCGCTGCCATACTGTTAATCTGTTGGCATTGCAGTCCCTGGGCAAAACTTCTGTCTGCTCTTTTCAAACAGCCTTTTTTAAAGTTTTCCTCCACTTCCCTTCCTGTTGTTCCCAAATCATTGATTCTTCCCGGTTTACTTTCACGCACACCGGAGTATTGTACTGTCGCCATATTTTCCACCTCGTCCTTCTACTGATTTTCTAAACTTAATTTTTAAACTGCAGTTCCTGCTCCTTTACGCTTACTCTTGTGTCTCTGCTCACTGATTTTGTGATAAAGGTATTGCCTCCCACTACAACATGATCTTCTATGACCGTATTACCGCCCAAAATAGAAGAACCGGAATAAATCGTAACATAATCCCCGATCGTCGGATGCCTCTTTACGCCTTTGAGCTTCTGCCCTCCTTTTGTCGATAATCCGCCTAAAGTAACTCCCTGATATATTTTTACATGTTCTCCGATCACAGTGGTTTCCCCAATCACAATTCCCGTACCATGATCCATAAAAAAATATTTTCCAATCGATGCGCCCGGATGAATATCGATTCCGGTGACGCTGTGTGCATGTTCCGTCATAATTCTTGGTATCATCGGCACTCCAAGCAAAAACAGCTCATGGGCAATCCGGTAAACAGAAATCGCATACAGTCCCGGGTAAGACAGAATGACCTCATCCTTGCTTCCCGCCGCCGGATCGCCCTCATATGCAGCCTGAATATCGGTGTCCAGATATGCTCTGATCTGCGGAATCTTCTCCATGAAATCAAAGACCATATTCTGCGCTTTTTCCTCTAAATCGTTATCTGCAAATTCCGGATAAGTCCCACAATATTTTAGGACGATCATCGTCTGTTTCTTTAAATGGAATATAACATCTTCGATTGCGGCTGACATATGATTTCTCAGGCTGTAAATTTTATATACTTTGTCACTATAATATCCGGGATAAAGAATCTTCAGCAGTTTTTCTACGATATCTATGACTGCTTTTTTATCAAGCTGATTATATAAATCCGTTTTGTTGACCGCCCGTTCATCGGTGTAATCATCCAGTATTAACTGAACAATACTTTCCACCCTGTCTTCATTCAATCTTCCCATACCAGTATTCCTCGTCTTCCGATTTCCCTGCCAGATTATTGACCGGCTCTTCCAAGCCTTATCATATTTATATTACATACTGATCTACCAGCAGTTCATT
Source organism: uncultured Lachnospiraceae bacterium (assembly GCA_947591115.1). GTDB lineage: Bacteria > Bacillota > Clostridia > Lachnospirales > Lachnospiraceae > Roseburia. The sequence continues at coordinate 4,936 of CANQCX010000112.1, forward strand.
CTGCCATTCCAGCATATCTGCTAACGTAATTCCTTCCAGTACATCATTGATCGCTGCATCCAGTTTCTCCCATAACCGATAACTTACACATATACCTTTATTTTCACACAGAATCCCATTTTCACCAACGCAATCAGTCGGCGACAGATCCCCCTCAACCGCTTTCAAGATCTGCCCTACCGTATATTTTTCAGGCGGATAATTCAGGGCGTACCCTCCATGCGCGCCTCGAATGCTTTTTACTAACGCTGCTTTATGCAGCACTGCAACAATCTGTTCTAAATATTTCTCAGATATATTCTGTCTTTTTGCTATATCCTTGAGCCTTACCGGTTCTCCATGATCATAGGTTGCCAGATCAAGCATCAGCTTTATCGCATTTTTTCCTCTCGTTGATATCCTCATAAAAACCTCCTTGCAGATAAGCTCCAACATGGATATTATACTATTCATATAGGACTAATCAAATTACTTGTTTTCTATAACCTGTAATAGATTTTAACTATTATTCGTTTACATGCAAATATAGGCAGACACTTATTATCTATGATCCTGTTCTCTTTCAGGTAATAAGTGACTGCCCATTACTCGTAATAGCATATTCAATTGATTTTACGCTGTCATTTTGGCAGAATGAATTATAGATAATATTCCGCTTCTTCAATCTTTCCACCAAAATTCAAAATTTCAAGTATCTTTGACCTGTATTCCTGAAATGTATCCTGAGCTCTTGCACGAGGTCTTGGCAGGTCTATATCTATAACAACCTCTACTTTTGATGGTCTCGCAGACATAACAACTACCTGATCTGACATATAAATCGCCTCGTCCACATCATGCGTAACCATAATTACCGTCATATTATATTTTTTCCAGATATCTAATATCTCATCTTGTAAATTCATTCTCGTAAATGCATCTAAAGCGCCTAAAGGCTCATCCAGCAACAACACAGATGGATGCCCTACTAATGCTCTTGCTAAAGATGCCCTTTGCTGCATACCGCCTGACAACTGATGAGGATATGATTTTTCAAAACCATCCAGTCCGACAAGATTGATAAACTCCTTAACATCCTTTTTGGAATCCTGATAAATGTGCCTTGCCTTTAATCCAAATGCAATATTTTTCTCAACTGTCAGCCATGGAAAAAGATTGGAACCCTGAAACGCAAATCCCCTGTCACTTCCGGGTTTCTCTATTTTTTTATCATCCAGATAAATCGTACCGCTGCTTGGATTGTCTAATCCCCCTATCAGCCTTAGCAATGTTGATTTTCCACATCCTGACGGTCCAATCAGGCTTATAAAAGTTCCCGGTTCAATTTCAAACGAAAATCCGTTTAGAGCCTGTATATTTTCTTTAGAAGCATCAGGATTCGCAAACTCTTTGCTTACCTCCTGTATTGAAATCTGCCCTACCATTTAATGACTCCTTTCTGCCATACCAAAATATAGACGTTTGCGAAACGCCACAAGCCGCATGAATACGGCATTTTTTTGTTGCTAAAATCAAAAATCTCCTCACGGTTTGTG
>CANQCX010000113.1 GCA_947591115.1 uncultured Lachnospiraceae bacterium
AAAGATACAAACAACGCGCCGATAAGGATCAGACACGTTCCCGCAATTTTTTTGCCGGTCAGCCGCTCTTTTAAAATCCCGTATGACAGGAGCATCGTCCAGATATAGGTCAGCGAAGTAAGCGGAAGCACAACCGAATAATCCAAAAACTTCAAGACATAGATATTCAGCACTGCCGATAACAGGTACAGCGCGCCGCCGAGATAAAGATTCCCGTTTTTCAGCATTGCGGGTATGTTGTCCGCTCCGGATGCTTTTTTCAAAAACAGGGACGCCACCGCGCCCAGCATTGTCATAAAGATAAGAATGATAAAATATAAGATCATGCTTCGTCTCCTCCGGCAATCAGGATTACCCCTGAGATGATCATTGCCACGCCGATTCCTTTCCATACGGAAATCGTTTCCTGAAGCACCAGCGCGCCCAGCACGATGCTTAAAACATAATTCATGCTGAGCATCGGCTGCAGAATCGACAATTTTCCAAAACGGTATGCGATCAGCATGACCAGTGCGCCGATTCCGTAAAAAGCGAAACCCATAAGCAGAAACCACATTCCTTGCTCTGCGGATAATTTCCAGAAAAGCTGTCCGATACAGGCGCAGATGGAGGAAACGAGCATGAGTAAAATTCCTTTTTTGTTTTTCTGAAATGATTCCAGCATTTTTCTATACTCCTATTTTGGCTGATAAGCGCCAAATAAATTTTTGATCAGAATCTTCATCAGTTCGCTGTTTCCTTTAAAAAAGCTGATTTTGGTCGGCGTTTTTTCTTTTTTCGGATAAGCGCGCGTAACCGGGATTTCACACGTCCGGTAACCCAATTGCGAAGCGCGGACAGACAAATACGCCAGAAGTTCGTAAGTCATAAAAATATCCCTCAGCGGCTGCACCCGTTCGTCGGTCAGATATTCCGCCGAATACGCCCGATACGCATTAGTCGTATCGGTAAACCTCCGGCGTGCAGTCAGCGAAATAAGCGGCGCATGAATCAGTTTGACCGAAAGCAGCCGAAGCAGCGGCGTATGGATGGCTTTTCCGCCTTTGATAAATCTGGAACCCTGCACAAAATCATATCCTTCTTTCAGTTTTTCGATAAAACGCGGAACATCTTCAATGCTGTCTTTATTGTTTCCATCAATTGTTATGATTCCTTTATAGCCGCGTTCAAGCGCCCACCAGATTCCCATCCGAAGCTGCGCGCCCTGCTTTCCCTCATCCTGCTTGACTAACAAGGTATTTACGTTTAGTTTCCGCAGACGCTTTTCATTGGTACAGCCATCGGTCGAGCCTCCGTCGCAGATAATGATATCCGCATATTGATATATCCCGTAATGATACGCGCGCTTTAATTCCTTTACGATCCGTTCCCCTTCGTTAATGATAGGGATCAAAACTGCATATTCGCTTGTTTTTTCCCGATATTCCGTACATTCAAATGCCGGTACGCCCGACTGCTTCTCATATTTCATTTTTTCCCTTTCCTAGATTTATTTTACAATATTTCATCTATTCGGAAACTGCTACTGTTTTATCCGCCATTATTTTTGCAAAGTATTTTTTTAAACGACTAATTGCTTCTCCCAAAAATACGCACGCTGCAAATATTACAACAGTCCGAAATAATATATAGGCTACACATCCTACCCCAGATGTCAAAAGATTTCGCCCCATGAACAATCTTAAAACAACATAGTTCATTGGATCATGCAGTAAATATACATAAAACAGGTTTCTAATAATAAATTTCCATACGTTATTTTTTGATATCTCTGCAAAAAGACAATCAAATAATCCAGACAATATATACGTCATAAATGCGCCTGTTATTATTGTAAAGAAATTATTTAAAATTCCGTACCGATAATTTATTACCTCAAGCAGCAAACATATGATATATGCCAAAATTATTTTTTTTACATTCCACTTTTCCTGTGTTTTTCTCTCGCATTCAAAAGCATAACCTAATGCAAAATAAAATATATATTGTAAACCAGTTTTCAAACCCAGAACGTCGATTGAAATATAGGAAGAAAATATCTGCAGAATTCCCGCAGACAACAACAGTAAATAAAGACTGCAAATATTTATCTTCTCAAATAATTTTATTAAAATCACAAAAGCAATGATACACCAGAATAAAGCAGGTAAAAACCATAAATGTCCACTGTCTTGACCGGAAAGAAATCCTTTCATAGCATTTATCAGTGAAACGTTGTCATAAAAATGACCTAGACGCTTTATTGGCAGCATAAATAGCCATCCATAGACAAAATATGGAATCATAAGCCTTTTTACTTTTGCTTTCATTACTTTGTCAAATGAATCCAAAGGTTTAACTGCCAAAACGCTTCCTGACAGCATAAAAAACAGCGGCATATGGAATCCATATACCCAGCTTGCCATTTGGCGACACCAGATAAAAAAATTCCAATTATATACATAGCTTAGATTTTCCGGCAGATTATATGCCACTCCCCCATAACTAGTTTGTATGTTTAAATAGGCACTATGACCTATCACAACAAATATTGTGCCTATCAGCCGCATCCAATCATAAACACTTACTCGTTTTTCCCCCCCATACTGTGTTTTTATATCAATCTGTTGACTCATTTTATAAAATATCCTCTTTCCCCACAATTTCCGATAAATAGCGCATACTGTCTTCCACTGCAGACCGTTCTTTCGGATTACCCATTTCAATGGAAACAAACCCATGATATGCTTCCCGCTTTAATAATTCCAGCAGTTTTTGATGCAATGTTCTCTTTTGGATCGGGGCAAGTCCCGGCTCGCTGATATGAACGTGATTGATCCATGCGATCCTGCCTTCCAATACGCTTACTGCTTCTTCATTGCAGATCATCGTTCCCACATCCAGATTCAGCCTAAATCCTTCGGAACTCACCTCATCGACCAAATCCAACGCCGACTTAGTATCATTAATGTAATTCGTCTGATATACCGGCGGATTGGCTTCCATGCCGATTACGGTTTTATGCGCTGCAGCATAATCGCCCAATTCCCGAAAAAAGGAAACAGCGCTCTGCGGAGTGGTTCCTTCCAGAAGACTGCGGTTTTTCGGACAGCCGAATACAAGATTTTTACATCCGACGGCTTCTGCAAAATCAATTGCTTTTTTGGTGTACCGGAGCAGGAAATCCCGCTCCTCTTTTGTTCCGAAAAGCTTCTCCTGTCTGCCGTACCAGATGGACTGCATGGATGGAATGCACAATCCATGCAGTTTTTTTAAATTGGCGCTCCACTTTTTGGCTTCTTCCAGCCGCTCATACGGCTGCTGGGGAAAAATTCTTGTCGGTGCGATTTCCAGACCTGAAAAACCGTATATTTTCATTTTTTCATACATTTCATCGTCGGATTGAGCATCCCATGCGATGTTGGAAATAGAAAGTTTCATCATAAATATACCAGACTCCTGCTGCGATCATTTAATACGACGTATAACAAATATCCAAATCTACATATCCTTTAATCCCCGGTACCGTTCCCTGCGAGGAATACTGCCACATATCATACTTACCGCCATACGTACAGGTTGCATTATACTGTGCCACCCAGATACAGTAGCTTCCAAGCGCCGACGCATTTAATTGACTGTCATACCAGCTTTTGCTCGCATAAACTCCCGGCCGATATCCTCCATTTGCAATTGTCCGGCAAAATGCCTGCACCACTGCCGTCCTTTTATTTCGATCCAGTCCGTTTGCACGTCCGTTGGAAGCGCTTTCCGTATCAATAAATACCGGATAAGATACCTGATAACCGGCAATCAGAGTCAATACCATACTGGCCTCCTCGACCGCCTCTGCTTCTGAAATTGCCTGTGTGAAAAAGTATACGCCTACTTTGATTCCCGCTTTACGCGCACCTGCAATATTTTGCTTAAAATAAGGATCCTCTACAAGCACTCCGGTTGACGAGCCTCGGTAGCCTACCCGAATGATGGCAAAATTGATTCCGGAGGCCGCAACTGCCGACCAGTCAATGCTGCCCTGCCATTTCGATACGTCAATGCCGCGGGAACCCGAACTCTGTGAAAGACTTCCGTCCGAATTAAAGATATACTCTGTGTCTCCGATGAACTGTTTTCCGGTTACCGCCTTATGATTTGCATCATAATAGTATACCTTTCCATCCCTTGTCTGCCAGCCGGTATACTGTGGATTCGCATAAAATACGGAAGCCGACACATAATCCTTAAGCGTTGCCGGATGTACGGCCTGTTCATCCAAATACAGTACATTTCCCGACTGATCCATCAAAGGCGTTTGGGAATCCGTCATGTTGGAAACTTTTACAGTAAATGAAATTTCCTCCTGAGCCGTATTGCCGGCTTCATCTTGCCGATAAGTTACCGGCGCCGCAACACTTCCCTCTGCACCTGTTTTCTGCAAATCCAAAACGGTAATCGTAATACTGCTTTTGTCTTCCGATTGCGTAATCTTAAAATATGGATTCGTACAACTCCATACAATATCTTCAGCAATGATTGACTTGTCTCCGGACCATTTCGGAGTTATTGTATAAGAAGATGCACCCGGATAAGCATACAAAACCACTTCTGCCGGAAGATCGACAGTTGCTTCTACCGGATTTTCCGCCTGCATGGTAAATGTTTTTTTTGTTCTTTGCTGGCTTTCATACGCTTTCGTAAAATTCGAAGTATCTACCTGTTCCTTTGATATCTTGGTAGTCGTTACTTTGCTTTCTAACAGCGGAACAGTATTTTTCGGTACCGACTCAACCGGTACATTATTGACTGCAGTGTCTTCAACTGCAGCATTTACCTCTTTTTCGTTCTTAATTTCAGCCTTAACGTCTACCTTTTTATATTCCAGCTTATCTTTAACGGTAACCGTAATTTCTCCGGTTTTAATCGTATAACCCTCCAGCGGTTTTAAGACGACTTTATATGTACCGGCATCTATATTTTTTATGTAAATGATCCCATCCTGATCCTCATCCGAATAGTCCTTCAACCATGCACTGTTCTTTTCTGCCGTTACTTCCACCGAAAAGGTTTCTCCTGAAACAAGTTTTTCCTCCTGATCCTGTATTTTTATTTTCAGATCTTTTTCCAGGGAAGTTCCCACAATGGTTAATTCTTTTGCCTCTACTTCCGGTTCTTCCTCTTTTTCTGTTTCTTCTATTTGCTTTGCAATCTGATCACCGGTATCTTTTTCATCCAGCAGCTGCCACTTCTCATTGTCAGGAAGCGTTACAGCAAGTACCTGACTCTGCTCATGATCATACCGAAAAATGGCATATCCTCCTGCACCAATTCCTACGATTGCTATGAGCACTGCCAGAATCGCAGATATTCGCTGCACCCGATTGAGGCTATACAATTTTTCCATCAAATGCTTCCATATTGTAAACCGGCTTTTTTTCTCCATTTTTTTCCTTCCTTTCCTGTTTACTCTTATGTCAATCATATTCCAAATCAAATATATCATTTGAGAATGGAAACAAATTCATTATACGCTTCTCTCTTTAATAATTCCAGCAGTTTTTCCTATAATTCTCTGTAATTTTCTGTAAGTTCTGCAATTTTCTGTAAGTTTCCCTTTTCATACATCTCATTACCAGCTTAAACATCCCATGCAATGCTGAAAATAGAAAGTTTCATCATTCTACTTTCTCCCTAAAAAAGCATACCACTTTATGGATAATCGTATATATACAAATCTGAACAAATCCAAAATACCACAAAACATAATTCATATGCGTGTGAATATATGAATGTCCCTTTGCCAGACAAAACCATGAAATCGAAGTCAGAAAAAACACGACATACATTGTAAATAATTCGATATTCAATTTTTTCTTTATAAACTCATATCCAAATATACCCAATGGTATTATGCAAAGCAATGGAAACAAATTACCCCGAATGCCGGTAACAACTTCTGTCCCAAAGTGGTAATATTTATTACATGTTTCCCATATAGATGCATTCAATGCATCCCAATGCCAATGAGTAAAATCATTTAAATTTGACCCATTTGTCCTTCGCAAAACATCCATTTTATATATCGTTTTAATGCCATTAATAAAATTTCCGTTCCCCCGCATATTTGCATGTATACATATGACAGTCACAAATCCCAATAGGGCAGCAATGCCAACAAAAAAAAGAGTTTTAAAAAGCAACAATATTTTTTCTTTGTCATGTGTCACAATTGATTTTATCCAATCGACTAAAAGAAATGAAATCATACCCATCATAATTACAGATATATATTCATACCCGCATAAACATTTTACCAATATCGTTACAAACACTGCCAGATAACTTATAATTCTGCTTTTTCGTTCAGTAATCCGCAGTGCGCAAAACAATCCAATTACCATTGGAAGGAACCAAGTAAACTCTACCCAATATAGATTTCTTGCAAAATTAACGATCCATGGCGACAACCAGA
>CANQCX010000114.1 GCA_947591115.1 uncultured Lachnospiraceae bacterium
GACTTTTTGACAAAACATGGATTTGTATATACGAAATTTAAAGGTCAGATGTTGTACCGTTCGGGAAAAGGAATTTTGGAGCTTCCGAAATTTCTGATATGGAATTACCAAAACGGCGTCTTTCATCTGGAAACATGGACGAGAAATGCATGGCTGCCGGGCGTATACGGAAGGGAAAACGCAATGACAGGCTTTAGTGGATGTATCCCGAAAAGCAGCTACAAAGGAGATGTCGATCGGTTTCTGGCGCTTCTGCACCAGCCGGTCATGCAGCAGCAGGGCGGCGGACAGCCTGCAGCGGGCAGCGTGCCGCAGCAGGCTCAGGGGCCGGTCATGGTACATGGAGTAGACAACGTGGGAGATGCCAATCTGACGCTTTGCTTTGGAATCATCGGACTGGTATTCTTCTGCGTTCCCTGGGTTTCTTTGCTTATGGGAATTATGGCGGTTGTTTATTGGAACAAATCAAAAAATTCGTCTCGCGCAGGCAGGGCAAATGCAGGTCTGGTATTGGGAATTTTAGCGATTATCTTTTCTTCGGTACTTTTGATCCTGTATTTTACCGGTGTGCTGAGCGGCGTCGTATTTGGTTAGGAGAAGCGGATGAAATTTCATATTCTGACGCTGTTTCCGGAAATGGTTTTGCAGGGGTTGATGTCCAGCATTACCGGACGGGCGGTCAGGGAACAGAAAATTGAAGTGGAAGCAATCGACATTCGGGATTATACCAAAGAAAAACACCGAAAGGTAGACGACTATCCTTATGGGGGCGGCGCAGGTATGCTGATTCAGGCGCAGCCTGTTTATGATGCCTATCAAAGCGTTTCCGAAAAGCTTTCCCCTTCCCATACACGCCGCGTGATTTATGTAACTCCGCAGGGAAGTCCGTTTTCCCAGCAGATGGCGGAAGAATTTTCCGCATATGACGATCTGATTTTTTTATGCGGCCATTATGAAGGAATCGACGAGCGCGTTTTGGAAGAAGTGGTAACGGATCATGTTTCCATCGGCGACTATGTCATGACCGGAGGCGAGCTTGCCGCTATGGTAATGGTAGATGTGATCGCGCGGCTGGTTCCGGGCGTTTTGCACAATCAGGAATCCGCGCGTACAGAATCCTTTCAGGGCCCGCTTTTGGAATATCCGCAGTATTCCCGTCCGGAGATCTGGCATGGAAAGGCGGTGCCTGAGGTATTGCTGTCCGGAGATGCCGGACGGGTGCGCGCATGGCGGCTGGAGGAATCCGTAAAACGCACCAGAGAGCGCCGGCCGGATCTGTATGCGCAGTATCAGGAGCTTGTGGAGTGCAGGGAACGGATGAAAAAGCAAAAGCGGCTTCATGCGGATATGCTGGGACTTTTGGAGCGGGGCTGCGGACAGCGTCCCTGCCGCTGCGGAGAGCGGATCCTGCTGTACGGCAGAGACGGAAAAACAATGTTTTACACCTCGATGGGAGCGGAGCGGGAGTCGGAATTCTGGGAAAATCTTCCGGAGGAAACGCTTGCGGGGGTACGCCGCGTCTTTCTGCATCAGCAGGCTTCCGTAGAGCCGTTTCAAAAGCGGACGGGGATGCGGCTTATTGGCAGATACCGCAACTGGATTTATACCAAAAAAGAAAAGCTTCCCGTCCGCGGACTTTACCGGCAGGATGCGGAAACGGAGGACGGATTTTTGATTCGGGAGCTTGCAAACGGGCAATACGGCGCGTATGTACAGGAAACGCTTGCGGGACGCGCGGGAATCGATGAAGAGGGCGGACTTTGGACGGAGTGCTTTTGGACGGATTTGCCGGAAGGAGAAAAAGTTCCGGTTGAAAAAGCGCTTTGGACGTTTCTTTCAAATCTTGCGCTGGAGCAGGGATTTACGCCGTATGCGCGGCTGTCCGCGGAAAACGCCGTTTCGCAGAACAGGCTGGAGGAGCTGGGATTTTACGGTTCTAAGACCGAGCTCTATTGCATGGAATTTTAATACAGAAGGTCTGCCGCATGGCAAGGTAAGCCTTCGGTGCGGCAGCTTTTTTGCATACGATGGTAAAAAGGAGGCTGTCCTTTCGGACAACCCCTTTTTGGTTCTTAGTTCTTTTTTTGTTCCAGCTCCTGCATTTTCATAGCGCGGACTTTTAACGGAAGTCCGAATAAGGTAATAAAGCCTTCGGCATCGTGGTGGTCGTAGAGATCTCCGGTGGTAAAGCTTGCAAGGGATTCGCTGTAGAGCGAGTACGGCGAAGTGGTTCCGGCTTTGATGATGTTTCCTTTATAAAGCTTGAAACGGACTTCTCCGGTTACATATTCCTGAGTGGAGGTTACAAATGCCTGTACGGCTTCACGCAGCGGAGTAAACCATTTGCCTTCGTAAACGATCTGAGCCATTTTATTGCCCATTTCTTTTTTGACTTCCATAGTTGCGCGGTCAAGCACCAGCTCCTCCAATTGTGCATGAGCCTCCATCAGAATGGTTCCGCCCGGCGTCTCGTAAACGCCGCGGGATTTCATGCCGACAACGCGGTTTTCTACAATGTCTACGATGCCGATGCCATGTTTGCCGCCCAGACGGTTCAGCTCGCGGATGATATCGCTGACCTTCATTTCTTTTCCGTTGACCGACTTCGGAATGCCTTTTTCAAACGTCATAGTCACATATTCCGCTTCGTCCGGCGCTTTCTCCGGCGATACGCCAAGTACCAGAAGATGGTCGTAATCCGGCTCGTTTGCAGGATCCTCCAGCTCCAGTCCTTCATGGCTGATATGCCAGAGGTTGCGGTCGCGGCTGTAGCTTTGATCCGCAGAAAACGGCAGATGAATGCCATGCGCTTTGCAGTATTCGATTTCTTCCTCGCGGGACTGCATCGTCCAGGAATCCTGACGCCATGCGGCAATGATCTTTAGATCCGGAGCAAGCGCTTTGATGCCCAGTTCGAAACGGATTTGATCGTTGCCTTTTCCGGTTGCACCATGACAGATCGCGGTTGCGCCCTCTTTTCTGGCAACCTCGACCAGACGCTTGGCAATGCCCGGACGCGCCATAGAGGTGCCGAGAAGATATTTATTTTCATAAACGGCTCCCGCCTGAACGCATGGAACGATGTAATCGTCGCAGAATTCATCGGTTATGTCCTCAATATATAATTTGGAAGCGCCGGATAGTTTGGCGCGCTCCTCCAGTCCGTCCAGTTCTTCGCCCTGTCCGCAGTCGATGCAGCAGCAGATGACCTCATAGTCATAATTTTCTTTTAACCATGGAATGATCGCAGTCGTATCCAGACCGCCGGAATACGCCAAAACAACTTTTTCTTTCATAATCTGATTATCCTTTCTACTACAATGTATGGTAACTAGGACTACTATACAACAACCCTGAATAAAACTCAAGTGAAAAAATATACATTTTTATGAATATTTATGCATAATTTTGTGAACTTTTCCCCTTTACGGAATCACGAAGGTATACTATAGTAGGATAAGGAAATTTTTACAGAAGGGAAGAAACGTTATGATAAAAGCAGGAATTATCGGGGCGACCGGATATGCGGGAGCGGAGCTGGTGCGCCTTTTGATGAATCATAAAGAGGTGCGGATCGTGTGGTTTGGTTCGAGAAGCTACATCGATGAGAAATACGCCTCCGTTTATCGGAATTTTTTTGAGATCGTGGATGCGGCCTGCATGGACGACCGTCTGGAGGAGCTGGCGGAGCGCGTAGACGTGATTTTTACCGCAACACCGCAGGGATTTCTGGCGGGCATGTTAAACGAAGAAATTTTAAAAAAAGTAAAGATCGTGGATTTAAGCGCGGATTTTCGGATCAAAGATGTGGCGGTGTACGAAAAGTGGTATCAGATCGAGCATAAAAGTCCGCAGTTTATTGAAGAAGCGGTATACGGTCTGTGCGAAATCAACCGCGATAAGATTACGAAGGAAACCCGTCTTGTGGCAAATCCGGGATGCTATACGACCTGCTCCATCCTTACGGCGTACCCGCTGGTAAAGGAGGGACTGATCGATCCCGATACGCTGATCATCGATGCAAAATCCGGAACCTCCGGAGCCGGACGGGGCGCCAAAACCGCAAATCTGTTCTGCGAGGTAAACGAAAGCATAAAAGCGTATGGAGTGGGCAGCCACCGGCACACGCCGGAAATTGAAGAACAGCTTGGATATGCGGCGGGAAAAGAGATCGTGGTCAGCTTTACGCCGCACCTTGTACCGATGAATCGGGGAATTCTGGCGACGGAATACGCTTCTTTGGTAAAAAAAGCGGACGGAACCTATCCGTCTTATGAGGAGATCAAAGCGGTATACGACCGCTATTATGCAGAAGAAAAATTTGTGCGCGTGCTGGAAAAGGGCGTTTATCCGGAAACCAGATGGGTAAAAGGCAGCAATTATGTGGATATTGGCTTTGCCGTTGACAGCCGTACCGGACGCGTCATTATGATGGGCGCGCTGGATAATCTGGTCAAAGGAGCGGCGGGACAGGCGGTGCAGAACATGAACCTGCTGTTCGGCTGCAGAGAATCAGAGGGATTAGAGCTGATTCCGCTGTTTCCGTAAGGAAAGGGGATAAAGGAACGATGGAAGCATATCAGATTCGGGTAATGACGATGGAGGATTATGAGGAAGTGTATCGGCTGTGGAAAGGAATCCGCGGCTTCGGGATCCGCACTATTGACGATTCCAAAGACGGGATTGCGCGTTTCCTCAAGCGGAATCCTTCCACCAGCGTCGTAGCGGAAACGGACGGCAGGATCGTAGGCGCGATTTTATGCGGGCACGACGGCAGACGGGGATACTTTTACCATGTATGCGTTCAGGAAGCTTACCGCAAACGGGGAATCGGAAAAGCGATGGCGGTCGCCTGTATGCACGCACTGAAGAAGGAGCAGATCAATAAGGTCAGCCTGATCGCATTTAAAAATAATGAGATCGGCAATCTGTTCTGGAAAGAAGAAGGATGGACGTTTCGGGAGGATCTCAATTACTATGATTTTACCTTAAACGAAGCGAACATAACGAATTTTAATAAATAAATGAGCGGCAGGAGAGAAGAAAAATGGGAGAACAAAATATGGAAACGGTTATGGAAAAAGCGCAGGTATTGATCGAAGCGCTGCCTTATATCCAGCGTTTTAACCGGAAGATCATCGTTGTAAAATACGGCGGCTCCGCAATGGTGGACGAACAGTTAAAAAAGCAGGTCATTCAGGATGTAACGCTTTTAAAACTGGTAGGCTTTAAGCCGATCATCGTACATGGCGGCGGAAAGGAGATCAGCCAGTGGGTAGGGAAGCTCGGCATGGAGGCGGAGTTTGTCAACGGACTTCGAAAAACCGACGCCGCAACGATGGAAGTAGCGGAAATGGTGTTAAATAAAGTCAATAAATCGCTGGTGCAGATGGTTCAGGAGCTTGGCGTGCTTGCAGTAGGCGTCAGCGGAAAAGACGGCGGTCTGTTTCAGGTAGAAAAAAAGCTTTCTAAAGGACAGGACATTGGTTTTGTCGGGGAGATTACCAAAGTAAACCCGAAGATCTTATATGATCTGCTGGAAAAAGATTTCCTGCCAATCGTATGTCCGATCGGACTTGACGAGGAGTTTCAAACCTACAACATCAATGCGGACGATGCCGCATGTGCGGTGGCAAGAGCCGTATCGGCGGAAAAACTGGCGTTTTTGACGGATATCGAGGGGGTATATCAGGATCCCGAGGATAAAGGGACGCTGATTTCCGAGCTGACGGTTTCCAAAGCGCGGGAGCTGATTTCGGACGGCTTTATCGGCGGAGGAATGCTGCCAAAGCTGAATAACTGCATCGATGCGATCGAAAACGGCGTGTCGCGCGTACATATACTGGACGGCAGGATCGCCCACTGCCTCCTGCTGGAAATCTTTACCAACAAAGGAATCGGAACGGCGATCATCGGAGATAAGGAGACGAGATTTTATCATGAATAAACAAACATATATAGAAGAAGCAGAGCATAATCTTTTGCATACGTATAACCGCTTTCCGCTGGTGCTGGATCATGGGGAGGGCGTTTATCTGTACGATACGGATCAAAAAAAGTATCTGGATTTTGCCGCGGGAATTGCGGTGTGCGCGTTAGGTTACAGCAACGAGGCGTACAAGGATGCGCTAAAGCAGCAGACGCAGCGGCTTCTCCATACATCCAACCTGTATTACAATACGACTATTTTGGAGGCGGCGAAGCAGGTGCGGAAGGCAAGCGGGATGGATCGCGTATTTTTTACCAACAGCGGAACGGAAGCCATTGAGGGTGCGATCAAAGCGGCAAAAAAATATGCGTATACCCGCGATGGACATGCGGGGCATGAGATCATCGCGATGCGGGATTCGTTTCATGGGAGAAGCCTCGGGGCGCTTTCGGTAACCGGAAACGCGCACTATCAGGAGCCGTTTGAGCCGCTGCTTCCGGGCGTAAAATTTGCGGATTT
>CANQCX010000115.1 GCA_947591115.1 uncultured Lachnospiraceae bacterium
CCGTTAAGCATTGTAAAAATGTTTTCTTCCTCTGCGGCGACCGGACTGCTGCTGGATCTTTATAAGCAGCATGGAACGGATTCTTATCTTGGTCTTGCCGCATCTCTCCTATTAAGCAGTACGGAGACGATTTTTTATACCATGTCGGTTTATTTTGTGACAGTCCGGATAAAAAAGACGCGCTATACGCTTGCGGGGGCGCTTCTGGCGACGCTTGCGGGCACAGCGGCAAGCATATGGATCGCATCGTGGCTCTAATGGAATATTTTACCCGAAAACGCATATACTGGAAAAGGAGATCCGAAGATGGGTTGACATTTGATAAAGAGGGAATTATAATACGTTTATTCAGATGACGCGGGATAGAGCAGTCTGGAAGCTCGTCGGGCTCATAACCCGAAGGTCACAGGTTCAAATCCTGTTCCCGCAACTAAAAGGCATTGTCGTGTGGAAAGTACGATGGTGCTTTTTCTCTTTCTGCAAAACAAGGGAGGGGCGGAGGCGCATATGGATTTTTCAAAGCTGGAGAACAATTTAACCGATGTGATCATAGAAGAACAGCTCAAATTGGGGTACCGCAAAGAAGTGCTCCGTCTGTACTATCCGCTTCTCTCCCTGAACCGGCTTTTGGGAACCGGATGCGATGTCCCGCAGATGAGCGGAATTTTGGAGGATTTCTGCCAATATGCGAAAGAACGGCTCGGCAGCATCCGCGTGACCGAACGGCAGGGGCGGTTTTGTTTTTGGATTCCGGAGCAGGGAGCGGAATATGTACATGAGCATATGGAGGGAAGCGGACTGCTCAAAAGCCTGATCGAAGCGGTATCAAAACATGGGACAACCATAGAAGACGTGCTGCAGATTTTTTACCGCTGTTCGTCCGCCGTTCATATGGAAAAAATCCAAAACGGGGAATTCGACTATTTGATCTATTTTGAAAACGGGGAGCCGGACGATTATCGGTACTGTATCAAAGAGGAAGGCTGCCATATCAGCTACCACCGGTTTACACCGGATGATTATAAGGACTTTCTGTTTGATGCCGATTAGATTCATGATATAATATCGGTAGATATTTGTGATACGGGGGTGTACATATGAATGCAACGGAAACATTTTTAAAGTGGGTAAAAGAATCGGATAATATCGTCTTTTTCGGCGGGGCAGGCGTATCTACGGAAAGCGGAATTCCGGATTTCCGCAGCGTAGACGGCTTGTATCATCAGCAATACGACTATCCGCCGGAGATGATCCTAAGCCATTCTTTTTACCGGAAGAATCCGGACGAATTTTACCGTTTTTATCGGGCGAAAATGCTTTGTCTGGACGCAGAGCCAAACATTACGCATAAAAAACTGGCCGAGCTGGAGGCTGCCGGCAAGCTGAAGGGGATCGTTACGCAGAACATTGACGGTCTGCATCAAAAGGCGGGCAGTAAAAACGTCATGGAGCTGCATGGAAGCGTGCTGCGCAATTACTGCGAGCGCTGCGGACAGTTTGTATCGGCGGAGGAGATTTTGCATTCCGAAGGAGTTCCGGTGTGTCCGGTATGCGGCGGGCCGGTAAAACCGGATGTTGTTTTATATGAAGAAGGTTTAAATCAGAAAACGCTTCAGGACGCGGTCTATGCGATCCGCCATGCGGATGTCCTGATCGTAGGCGGAACGTCGCTTTCCGTTTATCCGGCGGCGGGACTGATCGACTATTATTCCGGAAATAAGCTGGTTTTGATCAACAAGTCGGCGACTCCGATGGATCGGAAGGCGGATCTTTTGATTCAGGAGGGACTGGGAAGCGTATTTGCGCAAATTGAGTGTTAGGCTGTTTTCAAAACGATTTGTCAGGAGCGGGATTTTATGGACAAATATGAGGTCGGAGACATTGTAAAGCTGAAAAAAAAGCACCCCTGCGGCAGTCAGGAGTGGGAGATTCTCCGCGTCGGCGCGGATTTTCGCCTGAAATGCCTCGGATGCGGGCATCAGATCATGATTGCACGCAAGCTGGTGGAAAAGAATACGCGCGGATTGCGGAAAGGATAACTTTTTTACCGATTTTTAAAAAAACGCTTGCGATTTGCCGCGAAACATGATAACATTTATCTTCGTGGTATATTGTTTCCTTGTTCACGTTAATTACGTGGGCCAGAGACCAAAAGGAGGTAAATTTCGCATGAACAAGTATGAATTGGCACTCGTCGTTAGTGCAAAGATCGAAGATGATGCGAGAACCGCAACCGTTGAGAAGGCAAAAGAGTATATTACTCGTGCCGGCGGTACTGTAACGGAAGTAGAAGACTGGGGTAAGAAGAAATTAGCTTACGAAGTTCAGAAAATGACCGAAGCTTTCTATTACTTTATCCAGTTTGAAGCAGAAGCTGCAGTTCCGGCTCAGGTTGAACAGGATGTTCGTATCATGGACAATGTTCTTCGTTTCTTATGCGTAAGAAAAGACGAGGCATAGGATTAGAAAAGAGGAGATTGCATGAATAGAGTAATACTGATGGGGCGCTTGACCAGAGATGCAGAGATTCGTTATTCACAGGGCGAGAATTCTACGGCAATTGCACGATTTACGTTAGCGGTTGACCGTCGTTTCCGTCGTGATAATGAAGATCAGTCTGCAGATTTTATTAGCTGTGTTGCATTTAATAAAACGGCTGAATTTATGGAGCGTTTTGGACGCAAGGGGACTAAATTTGCATTGGAAGGACGGATCCAGACCGGAAGCTATACCAACAAGGACGGACAGCGTGTATATACGACGGACGTCGTTGTGGACAACGTTGAGTTTGCGGAAAGCAAGAATTCCAGCGAAGGCGGGAACCGCGGCGGTTATGCGCCGGCAGACCGGCCGTCTCCGAGCGGAGCAGCAGGGGATGGTTTTATGAATATTCCGGACGGAATAGACGAAGAATTACCATTTAATTAGACAAGGAGGTAACAATCATGGCTTTCAATAAAGCAGCAGATCGTGACGGCGCTTCCATGAAGAGAAGACCGATGCGTAGAAGAAAAAAGGTATGCGTTTTCTGTGGAAAAGACAATGTGATCGATTATAAAGATATCAATAAGTTAAAGAGATATATCTCTGAGAGAGGCAAGATCCTTCCTCGCCGTATCACAGGAAACTGTGCAAAGCATCAGAGAGCGCTTACCGTTGCGATTAAAAGAGCGCGTCATTTGGCAATGATGCCGTATGTATGTGAGTAAATCAAAAAAAGAATGTGCGCTGCACATTCTTTTTTTATACCATAGGATGCAGAAAGTCTGCCGGCGGCAGGCTTTTTATATATTTGGAGAGGAATTTCGGATGTCCGCTTGTGTTTTTGCATAGATTAAAGTAAAATAGGCTTACAGGAAAAGGAAAGGAGGATTCCTATGGCAGGTTTTTTAGAGGCAGTAAATCCCTATATACTGGTTTGGCTGGTACTTATGATCCTTTTTATCATCGGCGAACTGGTTACGGTCGGACTGACGTCTATCTGGTTTGCGGCAGGATCGCTGGCGGCGCTTATTATTGCGAGCTTTGACGGCAGTTTACCGTTGCAGATCGTGGGATTTTTTGTAATATCCATTCCGCTGCTGGCAGGAACAAGACCCTGGGCAAAGAAATATATCAATTCCCGAACGCAGAAAACAAATGCGGAGAGTCTGATCGGGGAAGAAATCAGGATTACCGAGCAGGTCAGCAATCGGGAACAGACGGGACTTGCCAATGTCCGCGGACAGGAGTGGACGGTTCGGACAAGCGATGACGAGGTAATCATTGCAAAAGGCGAACTTGCGCGTATTATCCGCATTAGCGGGGTAAAATTGATTGTAGAAAGAGTAAAGGAGGAATAAACAATGCCATTTATTGTATTGGCGATCATTATTGTAATTGTACTTTGGATTGTTGTAAGCTGCATCAAGATCGTTCCGCAGGCAAATGCTATGGTTATTGAGCGGCTGGGAGGTTATCTGACGACATGGTCGGTAGGTCTTCATTTTAAAGTGCCGTTTATCGACCGCGTAGCCAGACGGGTTTCTTTAAAGGAGCAGGTAGTGGATTTCCCGCCGCAGCCGGTTATTACAAAAGATAACGTAACCATGCAGATCGACACCGTAGTTTATTTTCAGATTACCGATCCGAAGTTGTATGCATACGGAGTTGAGAATCCGATCATGGCGATCGAAAATCTGACGGCGACCACGCTCCGTAACATCATCGGCGATCTGGAGCTGGACGAGACGCTGACCTCTCGTGAGACGATTAACACCAAAATGCGTGCTACACTGGATGTTGCGACCGATCCATGGGGTATCAAGGTAAATCGTGTCGAGCTTAAGAACATCATACCGCCAAAGGCCATTCAGGATGCAATGGAGAAGCAGATGAAAGCGGAGCGCGAACGGCGTGAAGCGATTCTGCGTGCAGAGGGCGAAAAGAAATCCACCATTCTGGTAGCGGAAGGAAACAAAGAATCCGCAATTCTGGATGCGGAGGCGGAGAAGCAGGCGGCGATCCTGCGTGCGGAAGCAAAGCGCGAAGCAACGGTAAAGGAAGCGGAAGGTCAGGCGGAGGCCATTTTAAAGATTCAGCAGGCAAATGCAGACGGACTTCGTATGTTAAGGGAAGCGGCGCCGGATCAGGCGGTTCTTCAGTTAAAGAGTCTGGAGGCGTTTGCGAAAGCCGCCGACGGAAAAGCAACCAAAATCATCATTCCGTCCGAAATTCAGGGAATTGCAGGACTTGCAAAAGCCGTTACGGAAATTGCAAAAGAACAGTAGATCCAACGATCAGGTCAACGGGGGCAGCCGAAGCTGCCCCCGTTTTTGTGAAAAATACTTTATTTGCGGTTCTAAAAATGGTATACTCTATAGTAAGTGTGCAAAAATCCACACGCGGATCTGCAAGGAGCCGGATGGAGGAACGTATATGAAAAGTAAAATCCGTTTTAAAGGGAAGCTGAGGAATTATCTGTATTGGCCGATGTTTTTGACCATACTGCTTGTAATAATGAATGTTCCGATGTATTTTTACGATCAAAAGTGCGGGATTCTGATCAGCGGGTTTACCGGTATCTATTTCATCGTAGAGGTTGTTTTTTACCGGCGGAATAAGCCGCTGCTCGTCAATGAGATCATCAATTACGCAACGCAGTATGCGACGGTGCAGAAGCGGCTTTTGAATGAGTTTGAAATCCCGTATGCGCTTTTGGATTTTAACGGGAAGATCCTCTGGGTAAACGAGCAGTTTTGCGAGCTGACCGGTGTAGACCGGAATTACCATAAATCCGTTGCGGCTCTTTTTCCGACGATAACCAGAGAATTTATACAAAAGAACGAAAGACCGGAGAAGGTCTATGTTGAAAAGAACAACCGGCGGTTCCGGATTTCTTTGAACCGGATCTATTTTGATTCCATAACCGGAGAAAGCAAGCTGTTGGAAATCGACGGAACGGAAGAATTTCTGACTGCTTTTTACCTGTTCGACGAAACCGAGCTGTATCGTTATATGATCGAAAATCAGGAGCAGAAACAGGTTGCGGCGCTGGTTTACATTGACAATTACGACGAGGCGCTAAACAGCATTGAAGATGTCAAGCGTTCCCTGCTGACCGCATTGATCGACCGGAAGGTCAACCAGTATTTTACCCAGATCGATGCGCTGGTGCGTAAAATCGAGAAGGATAAATATTTTGTCGTATTCAAATATAAGTATTTAAAAAAGCTGGAAGAAGACAAATTCAGCCTTTTGGAGGAAGTAAAAACCGTCAAGGTCGGAAATGAAATGGCGGTCACATTGAGCATCGGCGTTGGAATAAACGGCGACAGCTACAATCAGAACTACGACCAGGCGCGCGCAGCCATTGACCTTGCGCTGGGGCGGGGCGGAGATCAGGTAGTCGTAAAAGAAGGCGAAGAAATTACCTACTACGGAGGAAAGGCAAAGCAGGTTTCCCGAAATACTCGTGTAAAGGCAAGGGTAAAAGCGCATGCATTGCGTGAGATCATCGATACTCGTGAAAACGTAGTCATCATGGGACACAGCCTTACGGATGTGGACGCATTGGGCGCGGGAATCGGGATTTACTGCGCCGCTCATGTGATGGGCAAGAAGGCGCAGATCGTCATCAATAATCCGACCAGCTATGTCCGGCCGCTGATGGAGTGTTTTTCCACAGACAAAGGCTATCCGGAAGATTTGTTTATCAATAGTGAACGTGCATTGGAAATGACCGGTCGCAATACGCTGGTCATGGTAGTGGATACGAACCGTCCCAGCTATACGGAATGTCCGGAGCTGTTGAAACGGACGGAATCCATTGTAGTATTCGACCATCACCGTCAGGGAAATGAAGTCATTGAAAATCCGCTGCTGTCCTATATTGAGCCGTACGCTTCCAGCGCCTGTGAAATGGTTGCGGAGGTGCTGCAGTATTTTCAGGAGG
>CANQCX010000116.1 GCA_947591115.1 uncultured Lachnospiraceae bacterium
ACCAGCGAAGCAAACAGCGTTACGAGTCCGCTGATGCAGCCGTAGAAATATTCGGTAACGGTAATCTCCTTATAGTTCCAATAGTAAAACACGCTCGGAAGCAGAATGCTGATGCAGAACAGCAAAATACTGACGCAGATCCGGAAGCCGGAATGCTTCAGCGTCTTGGATAGGATTCCTCCGAAAACGGTCAGCAGGCAGTAACAGATCAATTCATAATAATTGCCGCTGCAGATCATTCCGAATATCAGATTCAGATAAATTCCGGCGACTAATCCGATGATCTCATTGCTTGTGGCTTCCATGAGGATCGGAATGAGCAGTACCGGACAGAAAAATTCCGGCAGATACGGAAACGTCATTGCCAGCACGCAGCAGCAGGTATACCCTGCCGCCACCCGAAAAAACGTGGTGCCCATATTATGGGACAGCATACTGCGCCGTCTTTCGTATTCCAGTTCAAAAATCAGGATCATCAAAAATACAATGTCCAGAGAGAGTACACACAGCCATTCATCCGCATAATAGCGGTTTTTCCAGCAGAAAAACGCAGAGGTCAGTCCGGTCATGGCGACGATCCACAGAATCCACATCACGCGGAATATGCCGATGGTTTCTTTTGATTTCATTTTTTCTCCTGTTTCTTTCTTCGATCGGTTGTCCGTTTTTCGTAATTTTCATATGCTTGTACAATTTTTTGAACCAGCGGATGACGTACCACATCTTTGCTGGTCAATCGGCAGATTCCGATCTCATCTATGCCGGAAAGCACTTTAAGCGCAATGTCCAAACCGGATTTTACCCCCGGAGCAAGGTCCTTTTGGGTTGCGTCTCCGGTTACCACGACCTTCGAGCCGAAGCCGATGCGGGTTAAAAACATTTTCATCTGCGCGGGCGTGGTATTCTGCGCCTCATCCAGAATGATAAACGCATTGTCCAGCGTCCGGCCGCGCATATACGCAAGCGGCGCGACCTCGATCAGTCCCTTTTCCATGTTGCGCTGAAAGCTGTCCGCGCCCATGATCTGATGCAGCGCATCGTAAAGGGGCCGCAGATACGGATCGACCTTGCTTTGCATATCGCCCGGCAGAAAGCCGAGCTTCTCTCCCGCTTCAATGGCAGGTCTGGTCAAAATGATGCGCCCGACCTCCTCTTTTTTGAAAGCGGTAATCGCCATTGCCATTGCCAGATAGGTTTTTCCGGTTCCCGCCGGTCCAAGACCAAATACGATCATTTTGCTTCGGATGGCGTCCACATACTCCTTTTGTCCGATGGTCTTTGGTTTTACCGGCTTTCCGTTTATCGTATGGCAGATAATGTCTTTGTCGATCTCGATCATGGCGTCGCCCTGATGCTCCGCCAGCAGCGCCAGCGCATAATTGACATTCTGCTCGTTGATCTCACTGCCCCTCTCTGCCAGTCCGCAAAGCTGGCGGAACACCTCCATTGCGCCCTGACAGCCGGCTTCACTCCCGATGATCTTCAACTGATTCTCCCGTAAAACGACCGTCACGCCAAGCGCGCGTTCGATCTTTTTTATATGGGTATCAAACTGTCCGAATACATTGGACATATCTTCAGACGGAATGTTCATCAATACTTCATTCATGCTCATTTCCGGCGTTTCCTTCCTCTTCCTCCTGTACGGGATTCTCTCGGATTTCGGTCGGCGTGCGCTCCCCGATGGGTTCACAGGCTTCTATGGTTCCCGACACCTGATAAAAATCCCCTATCTTTTCTATCATAACATTTTTGCCGATAATTGAAACCCCATTTTCTTCCAAATCTTCAAGAAATTGATAAAAATGCTCTGCAGCCAGCTTTTTTGCCGCCGTTTCATCATAAGTGATCTCCGTCTGCGTCTGCTCGATGTAGTTTCTTTCTCCCCAGAATACGGGAAGATAGAAATTATCGCCCAGCCGGAGCTGATGATAATCCTCCATGCAGTAAAACGACAAAAAATCGTTAAACAGCTTCGGCGTTTCCAGACGTTTTCCAAACAGCTCAAGAAAATAAACGCTGTGCTGTCTGCCCGTTTCGGTATTCTCGGTGGCGGCTGCCGGAATGCGGTCTTCATAAGGATAAGTGACATACCCCGTTATATCCGCGTCCGCCGACTGGTAAAAGTATTCCTTTACCGAGCCGGAATCGTCGAGGATCTCCTGTCTGCCGGAAACCAGAATCTGTCCGGCTTCCACAGTATCGCCCGCTTTTACAAGCGGAACCCCGTTTCTGGTCAGAATGGAGGCGATTACCGCATCTTTCTGCGCCGTAATGTCTTTACAGGAGGACGGATCGCTTCCTGTTTCCACGTAAGAAGCGTCTTCGGTCTTTAAATTTTCCTGAATCTCCACGACCAGCTTGGTTCCCTCTATATAGGAGGATGCCCAGATAACCTGAGGAAAATCCTGCCGCAGAGACAGTTCTAACGCCTCCATATCGATCTTATCTTTGGAAGTCCCGAAGCCCGCGTTCTTTTCTTCCAGATAACGGATCAGCGTTTCCTCGGAAAGATTGGAATTTCCAATAATCTCAATTTTCCAGATAAAATTCGAGCAGAACAAGATCCAGCCGGCTGCCGCTGCAAAAGCGGCGGGAAACAAAACCCGTCCCCGATAGCGGTGCAAAAAAAACGGGAGGCCCCAGCGTTTTTTGATCCGCAGTCTGGTGCCTGTTTTTTTGCACAGAGGACGCACCTTCCGAAAATCCTTTTTATACATGCAGAATTGATACTGATCCTCCGCCTGAGGAAGCACCTCCCAGATCAGGATCCCCCGCTTCGTACAGAGATTTAAAAATCTTCCCGCTTTTCTTCCGGAAAGGAGAACTGTCAGATAACCGCAAAACCACCGATAAAAATTCAGGATCATGAGCGAAAGGCGATCCCGTCGATATTTCCCCGAATTTTCATCAGATCTGCGGTATAATATTCGACATAAAGTTCGCTGCCGGAAATTTCGATCTGATGGGTTTTGGTCAGAATGACCATCTGTCTGCCGGTGTAGGTCAGAATTCCCCGATGATTTTCAATGAGCAGTTCCCGATTGCCGTTCATCGTAAGATACGGCATTCCCAAAAGCAGGTCTTTGGGCAGCTCCAGCGCGCTGACAATTTTTTCATGGTTTACATGTTTGCGGTTTTTCATAATAAACTATATGTATCAACGGCCAGTCCTATTCAAACGGCGGCAGGCAGAGCCAAACGGTTCTGCCTGCCGGTTATACTTATTCGGTTACTTGTGATACGGCTCGTGACTTATGATCCGGTACGCGCGGTAAATCTGCTCGAGCAGGATGATCCGCATCAACTGATGGGGATACGTCATTCTCGAAAAACTTACCTGTTCGTCCGCTCTCTGGCAGACGGCGTCCGAAAGTCCTAAAGAACCGCCGATGACAAAGCAGATATGGCTTTTTCCATAGACAGCCAGCCGCTCCAGCTTTTGGGAAAATTCTACGGAATCCGGCTGCTTTCCTTCAATTGCCAAAGCAATCACATAGCAGTCGTCTTTTATCTGCTTTAACAGCCGGTCGCCTTCTTTTTCTTTTATCAGCAGAATTTCCGCCTCCGAAGCCTGCTCCTGCGTTTTTTCATCCGCGACTTCCACGATCTCCAGTCTGCAGTAGCGGCTTAACCGCTTTTGGAATTCCGCCGCCGCGTCCCGATAAAATTTTTCTTTGATCTTTCCTACGCACAAAATGGTAATCTTCATGATTCGGCTGCGTTAATTGGCATAATAAATAAAATTGCCGCGGTAAATCGGACTTTCCTGCTCCGTCTTATCATCGATCAAAATGACCGCCAAAACATTATTGCCCTCCGGAACGGTAATCGGCTCGGTATAGCGCTCGGAATGGATGTTTGGAGTGCTTCCGTCCCACGTATAATACGCGCTGCAGCCGTCCGGCACCGCAATGGTTACCTTTGTTTCCGCTCCGAAATCCCCTCCGTCCGGAGTAACCGTCGGCATTTCCGGAGCCGGAATCTCGATCCGGTAGGTTCCTGTTACCACGTCGCTGTACACGCCCTTTTCATTGACGCATACCGCATTGATCTCATACTCCTGCATCTCGTCGAGCGCGATGGCCTCGGTATATTCGTCTCCGTATCTTTTCGGATCTTTTCCGTCCATTGTATAAAGGATGCGGCATCCGTTTTCGGCGGAGATCGTAATTTCCATGTAATCTTCAAACGTTCCGGACTCCTCGCTGAATTCCGGAGGAAGTACGATATAATCGGCAAACAGTTTGCGGATCTTCGAATCGATTTTTTCATTTTCGATGGACTGATACAGCTTTTGTATTTCCTCGGTACTGCCCTGCGCCTCATAAATGGCAATCAGCTTCCGGTAAGCCTCTACATTTTGGGGAGCTAATTTCCGGACTTCATCGTATAAGAGCAGCGCGGAATCGTATTCCTTCTGCTCCATAAAGATCTCTCCCAAAAGCAGACGCACCGTTACGTCGTCCGGATTAAGGGAAAGCGCTTTTTCGTAATACTGAACCGCCTGAACCAGATTGCCGCTTGCCTGTTCGCTCTTTCCCTGCGCGATCTGATAATCATAGGAATTGTCCCGCTGTCTGGAAATGGATACGCGGACAACGACGGCAATGACTACGATCAGGACGCAGCTTGCGGCAATCGCGGAAAGCAGGATGATTTTTTTCTTTTTTTCCTTTTCCTTTTGGGACTTTATCTGCTTTTTTTGTCCGCCGTCCGTTTCTTTGTTTTTGAAAAGCTGATTTTCTTCTTCTAAGATCGCTTTCAGATATTCGTCTTCAAATGCATTAAAATCGGGATTGATCTGCGCTTCCTTCCCGCAGCTGGCGCAGTACAGGCTTCCCTCTCTCAATTCCGCTCCACAATAGCTACATTTCATTTTCTGCCCTCACTCACTCGTACTTTCGTCATTTTTTGCAGGAAGCTTTAAGCGTAACGCTTCATGGCCTCCACACAGTTTTTCATCAGCATGGCGATCGTCATCGGTCCGACGCCGCCCGGTACCGGTGTAATGGCAGAGGCAAGAGGCTCCGCCTCGTCGTATTTTACATCGCCGCACAGCTTGTTGTTTTCGTTTCTATGGACGCCGACATCAATGACTACCGCGCCCTCTTTGATATAGTCGGCGGTTATGTACTGCGGTTTCCCGATCGCAACGATGAGGATATCCGCCTCTTTGCAGATTTCCTTCAGATTGCGCGTCTTGGAATGACATACCGTTACCGTTGCATTTTCCCGCAGCATCAAAAGCGCCATTGGCTTTCCTACGATATTGCTGCGTCCGACGACGACGCAGTGTTTTCCTTCTATGGACACGCCGCTCCTGTGGAGAAGCTCGATGATCCCCGCCGGAGTGCAGGAAACAAACCCCTCCTGACCGATTACCAGCGCGCCGACATTCTGCGGATGGAAGCCGTCCACGTCTTTTTGCGGAGAAATGGACTGTATAACCTTTTTCTCGCTGATGTGCGCCGGAAGCGGAAGCTGGCAGAGAATCCCGTTGACCGCCGGATCCTGATTCAGCGACTCGATCAGTTCAAGCAGTTCGGCCTCCGTCGTTTCTTCCGGAAGCTCATAGGAACGGGAATCAATGCCGATATATGCGCACGCCTTTTTCTTATTTCCGACATAAACGCTCGACGCCGGATCATCCCCGACCTGAATAACTGCCAGACAGCCGTTTTTTCCTTCCTCCTTTAGTTTTGCTACCGTTTCCTTCAATTCGTCCTTTAATTCCTGAGAAATCTTTTTTCCGTCAATTCTGATCGCCATAATCCGCTCCTTAAAATAATCCGGTAATTTTACCGTCGTCTGTTACATCAATGCCGTACGCCGCCGGTTTCTTCGGAAGTCCCGGCATCGTCATGATCGTTCCGTTGATCGCCACGACAAAACCCGCTCCCGCCGATACGTAAACCTCACGCACATTTAACGTAAAGTCCTTTGGTCTTCCCAGCTTGGAAGGATCGTCGGACAAAGAATACTGCGTTTTCGCCATGCATACCGGAAAAGCGCCCATGCCAAGCGCGGTAATCCGCTCCAGCTCTTTTTTGGCGGACGCGCTGTACGTAACGTCTTTTGCGCCGTAGATCTCTTTTGCAACCGTCTCGATCTTTTCCTGCAGAGAAAGCGAATCCGGATAAAGCAGCCGGAAATTGCTTTCTTTTGTTTCCAGAGTGTGCAAAACCTGATTGGCGAGGGCGATTCCTCCCTCTCCGCCCTTTTCCCAGACCTCGGAAAGCGCAAATTCGCATCCCCGCTCCCTGCAGAAGCTTTCTACAAAAGAGGTTTCCGCTTCGGTGTCGCTGACAAAGGAGTTCAGCGTTACCACAACCGGAACGCCGTATTTCTTCAGGTTTTCGATATGTTTTTCCAGATTGACGATACCCTTTTGCA
>CANQCX010000117.1 GCA_947591115.1 uncultured Lachnospiraceae bacterium
TGTCCGGTTGGAATCCGCCAGAGAAACCGTAGTGCGCCAGCTCAGGGAGGCGCGCAAGGCAAAAGGGATGACGCAGGAGCATCTTGCCGGACTTGTCGGAACCAAGAAGTCTAATATTTCCAGACTGGAAAGCGGGCGGTATAACCCCAGTCTGGATTTTCTGGTCAAAGTAGCGGACGGCTTGGGCAGACAGATTAAAATCAAGCTGGAATAACAAGACGAAGGAGGAGCAGTTGTGGCGGAAGCAAAGAAGCTGGGGAATTTTGAAGGAAACGATATTGAGCTGTGCCGGACGACCAATGTACGGGCGGGGAACCATACGACGCGGCTTTTGATGGAGGAGCAGATTCCGTTTACCAAAATCAGCAAACGGATCCCGTTTTTCCGGAGGGAGAAGTATCAAGGAGCCAGCGAGGTACTGGTCATCAGTATCAATCCGCACCGCTACGGACAGGCGAGGCGCGTACTTGACCGTTTGGAGCTGATCGACCGGCAGCGTCTTGTGCTGAGTAATTATTAGTCTTTAAAAATAGAAACATATGTGCTAAAATTCATTTCAGGCGATAGGTGATGAGAATGAATTTTAGCACTTTTTTTAATTCCGATTTACAAAAAGAGCATGAAAAACAAAAGAAATATCTTTCCGGAGCGGTTTTTGCAGTGCTTCCGGCAGTCATTTTTTATCTGATGGAAGCCTATGAGCATAATCCGTTTGCGGAAGTCCGTCAGGAGGCGCAGCTTTTCAACATCCTTTTAATGGAGCTGCTGGCGTGGGGATTCTTTTTTCTGCTGGGCAGCGGAAAATGGGCGGTTCGCCTCTTGGCGTTTTTTGCGATGGTTTTCGGACTGGTCAATCACTATGTAACGGAATTCCGCTCGACGCCGTTTGTACCCTGGGATCTGTTTTCCGTCAAAACGGCGGCAAGTGTGGCGGGAAACTATGATTTTACGCCCGAAATGCGCGTGGTCATCGTAACGGCTGTGTTTTGCGCACTGCTTGGAGCGGTTCATTTTTTGCAATTTGACTGGAAGCAAAAATGGTATGTAAGGCTGGCGCCGGCAGCGTGCGCCGCTGTGGCGCTGGCTCTGTTCGGAAAACTCCTTCAGGATGAAGGCTTCCAGAACCGCCACTATCTCTACCCGTTTTTGTTTACCCCTGCCTATATGACAAAGGTAAACGGAATGGCGGTCACGTTTACCATGAATCTGGCGTATGTGGTGGTGGAAAAGCCAAAAGGATATGACAGGGAGGAATGCCGCAGTCTGCTGGCGGAATACGAAAAAGCGCAGCAGGAAGAAGCTCCTCTGCAGGAAGAGCTTCCGAATATCATTGTGATCATGGATGAAGCGTTTTCGGATCTGTCGGTGCTGGGCGAGGTTCCGGCATCCGAAGACTATATGCCGTATCTGCATCGTCTGCAGCAGGGGCAGTCCAATACGATTACGGGTTTTTTGAATGTCTCTGTGTGCGGCGGCGATACCGCCAATACGGAATTCGAATTCCTGACCGGAAATACGATGGCGTTTCTGCCATCCGGAAGCATTCCCTACCAGCAGTATCTCAAAGAGGAGATTCCGTCTCTGGCAAGCCATTTGGCGGGACTTGGCTATGAAACCTGCGCAATGCACCCTTATCCGGCGGACGGCTGGAACCGTAAGGAGATCTATCCTCTGATGGGATTTGAGCGGATGGAGTTTCTGCCGGACTATCGCGGAACATTTGGGTTTTCCTATGTGCGGAACTACGTCAGCGACCGTACGGACTTTCAGAAGATCATAGAAACCTATGAACAAAAAGAAGCGGGTACGCCGCTGTTCGTATTTAATGTTACCATGCAGAATCATGGTTCGTATACGAAGGAATATGATAATTTTACAGCGGACATTATGGTAAAAGGCGCGGACAATCCGGCGTTAGACCGTTATCTGTCGCTGCTTCGTCTGTCGGATCAGGCGTTGGAGGAATTGATTTCTTATTTTGACAGACAGGAGGAAAAGACGGTCATCGTCTTTTTCGGAGACCACCAGCCGAATAACGCCGTTGCGCATTCTGTCTTTGACGGAAACGATGAAACGCTCCGCTATCAGGTGCCGTATCTGATCTGGGCAAACTATGAGATCGGAGAACAAACGCAGGCGGACACCAGTGCAAACTATCTGGCGGCGCATGTGTTGGAGGCGGCGGGAGTGCCGACCTCCCCGTATCAGGATTTCCTGCTGGAGCTGGAAACGCACTATCCGGTGCTGTCTGCAGTGCGCAGGGAGCAAACCGGCGGGGACGGGGATGAAGACGCGCTTTTGAACTATCAGAAGCTGCAATATTATTTGATGTTTGACCGGAAAGGGGAAACGGAATGAAAACAAACCGAAAGTGGATGTTTCTGGCATTTTTTCTTCCTTTTGCAGCCTGTCTGGGAATCTGTATAGGGGCGGGCGTTTATCCGTTTGGCAGTAACTGCATTCTGCATGTGGATATGTACCATCAGTATTGTCCGTTTTTTACCGAGTTTTTAGAGAAGCTGCAAAACGGAGGAAGTTTGCAGTATTCGTGGAAGCTGGGACTGGGTTCGGATTTTGTGTCCTTGTACGCGTACTATCTGGCAAGTCCGCTGAACTGGCTTTTGATCTTTTGCCCGAAATCGCTGGTCATTGAATTCATGACGCTTGCGGTGCTGGTAAAAATCGGAGTCTGCGGCTTTAGTTTTTTCCTGTTTTTAAAAGGCTCCTATTCCCTGATCGGAAAAGACGGGCGGCTGCACCGAAATACCGCGTTTCCGGCGCTGGTGTTTTCTACGGCATACGCGCTGTCCGGCTTTATTGCGGCGTATAGCTGGGATATTATGTGGCTGGACTGCGTCGCGCTTGCCCCGCTGATCGTGCTGGGACTGGAAAAGCTGGTCAAAGAAAAGAAACCTGCGCTCTACTATGCGGCGCTGTCGATTTCGATTTTATCCAATTACTATATTTCCATTATGATCTGTCTGTTTCTGGTTCTGTATTTTCTTATTTTATTTCTGGAGCAGCAGGAGGGCCGCTGGAAAGCGCTTGGCAATTTTGTCCTCTATTCGCTTCTGGCAGGAGGAACGGGAGCCGTACTGCTGATTCCGGAAATTAAAATTCTTGCATACACAGATTCTTCCGGCGCAGGTTTACCCGAAAAGACAGAATGGTATTTTCATCTTCTTTCGGAGCTTTCCAGAAGCTGCGTCACAGCGGAGCCGTATCTGGGAGACGAACACTGGCCGAATCTGTATGCCGGTTCGTTTGGCATTCTTTTGCTGTTTCTCTTCGTGATGAACCGAAAGATTTCATGGAAGCGCAAATTGCCGAGGCTTCTGCTGGCAGCCTTTTTTCTGGTAAGTTTCGCAAACAATCAACTGGATTTTATCTGGCATGGGTTTCACTTTCCGAATTCCCTGCCGGCGCGCCAGTCGTTTTTGTATATTTTTCTGATCCTGACGATCGGATTTGAAACCGTCCGTATGCAAAAAGGGATTAAGCTTTGGCATGTCGGTATCGCGCTGGCGCTGTCGCTTGCCCTGCTGACGGGAGGGGCGCTTACGACGGAGGAAACGGTAACCGAGCCGCTGTGCTTTTTTCTGACGGGAGCGTTCCTTGTCTGCTATGTACTGCTGTTTTTTCTCATGCGCATCTCCGACCGGCAGCGGCGGACGATGTTCCGGCGGTTTACATTTTGTCTGGCGATCGGAGAATTGATTATCAATATGGCGGTAACCGGATTTTATATTACAGACCGGACGGCATACCGGAGTAAAATGGAGGATTACGAAAAGCTGCTGGCGCAGATACCGGAGGACGGCGCTTTTTATCGGGTGGAGGATCCGCAGCGGAAAACGAAAAACGACGACGCTTTGTACGGATATCCGTCCGCCAGTATTTTTTCTTCGCTGATGAATCTAAACGTCAGCCATTACTACCAGAGCGTTTTTATGGAGGGCGGCAGGAACTTTTTCTGCTACAACGGAGCGACTCCGCTGACGTCCGCAATGCTTTCCGTAAAATATATTCTGTCGGACAGCGCGCTGGAGGAAAGTCCGGCGCTTACGCTGGCGGCGCAGGAGGGAAAGCAGTATCTGTATGAAAGCAATTTTTGTCTGCCGCTCGGCTATATCATGCCGGAGGAGGTCATTGAGGAATGGGACATTTCCCATCATTACCGCGTTTCCAATCTGAATGAGCTGGCGTCCCTTCTGGGAGCCGGAGGGGATATGCTGATTCCGGTTTCCTGCGAAACGGAGGTAACCCGCGGAAGCACAGAGCTTTCGCCGAAAGCGGAAGGATATTATTTTGCGGCGTATCAGACCTGCACCTCCGATACGCTGACCGAAACCGTCAGCAATGGAAGAAGCCGGACGTTTTCAAAAACCACGCACCGTTATCTGCTCGATCTGGGGTACTGCCGCGCCGGAGATACGATTACGATTTCCAACGGCAAGGAGGAAATGATCTCCTTTCAGGTGTACCGTCTGGACTTCGATGCGGTGCAAGCCGCCTGTGAAACGCTGGGACGGCAGACGATGAAAATGGAAGCCTTTACGGACACGCAGATAGAAGGGCGGATTTCGGTTACGGAAGCGGGCAGGCTGCTCCTTACCGTTCCCTGCGAGTCCGGCTGGACGCTTTATGTGGACGGAAAGGAAACAAAGATTACCGCGTTTGAAGATGCTTTTATCAGTGTATATTTAGAAGAAGGAGAGCACAGGATCCGGCTGGTCTACCGTACGCCGGGACTGGCGGAGGGCGGAGCAGTCAGCGCGTTCTGCCTGTGCGTATTTGTGCTGCTGCAGCTTGGCAGGAGGAAATGGTATGGAAAAACCGATCATTAGCGTAGTCGTGCCCTGTTATAACGAGCAGGAAACGCTCCCGATCCTTTATCGGGAATTGAGCCGCATCGCGGAAGCGATGGAGGACTATGAATTTGAATATCTGTTTGTCAACGACGGCTCTAAGGATCAGACGTTTGCGCTGCTGACGCGCATGGCGGAGGCGGACGCGCGGGTAAAATATGTGTCGTTTTCCCGTAATTTCGGAAAAGAAGCCGCGCTGTACGCGGGACTTTCCAATGCGAAGGGCGATTATGTAGTTACGATGGATGCGGACATGCAGGATCCGCCGTCGCTTTTGCCGGAAATGATAGAACCCGTTGCGAAAGGACTATGCGACAACGTAGCGACGCGCCGCGTCAACCGGATCGGGGAGCCGCGCATCCGTTCCTTTTTCGCGCGCTTGTTTTATCGTTTGATGCGGAGACTTTCCAAGATCGAAATTGCAGACGGCGCAAGGGATTACCGCCTGATGAACCGCGCGATGGTGGACAGCATTCTCGCAATTACAGAATACAACCGGTTTTCCAAAGGAATTTTCACATGGGTCGGTTATCAGACCAAATGGCTGGAATATGAGAATGTGCAGCGTTCGGCGGGCGAAACGAAATGGAGCTTTTGGAAGCTGCTGCATTATTCGCTGGACGGACTGGTCAGTTTTTCCAATGTGCCGATTACCATTTCCTCTTATCTGGGACTGGCGCTGACCGTAGTATCGTTTATCGCCATTCTGTTTGAGATCGTCCGGACGCTGGCGTTCGGGGATCCGGTCAGCGGCTGGCCGTCGCTGGTATGCATCATTACGTTTATCGGAGGAATCCAGTTGTTTTGCATGGGGATCATGGGGCAGTATATTTCCAAAACCTATATGGAAGTGAAAAAACGACCGCACTATATTATTCGTGATACGAATTGTGAAAACGCGAAACGGAATAACTAGAGGAGAAAACAGTGAAGCAGTTAATTGAGTTTTATATCGAACAATATCGGGAATCCGGCCGCATGGCGGGAAAAAAGGCAAGGGTTTCCAAATATATGCATAAAATCCACGCCGAAACAAACGTCCTGAAAAATACAAAGGGATCGCCGTCGCGGACGACTGTCGCGGCGCAGCTCCATAAAGACGTCAAACGGCTGGCGGCGACGGTATACTATGCGAACAATAAAACAGCCATCCAGCTTTTTAATCAGGAATTGCTGCCCGAACTGGTGCGGATGGATATGGAAATGCTGACCGAGCAGGAAAAACAGCAGATTGACGAAAAACTGCTGAAGGAACTGAAAAAATCGGCGGCAAGAGAAATCTGCAACCGGTCGTTTCTGGAGGTTATGCAGGCGCATCTGCGGAAAAAACTGCGGAAACAGATCGTGCAGATGGTTCCCGCCCGTCCGGAAATGGAATTTACGGAAGCGCTGGCAATGAAACGCCATTTTATTCTGCATATCGG
>CANQCX010000118.1 GCA_947591115.1 uncultured Lachnospiraceae bacterium
ATTGTCAAAATCTACAAGCCGTTTTATATTCTTCCGGTCGTTTCCGTATTAAACGGAAGAATGGGCAGCGATAACCGGATTCCGCTGGTAAGGCCGAATCGTTTTATTGCGCCGGACGTACACGTTCTGGTCGTAGACGACAATCTGATGAATATCCGCGTCATCGAAGGACTGTTAAACCGCTATCAGATTCGGGTAACGGAGGCGGAAAGCGGACGCGAAGCGCTGGATAAGATTGAAAGCATGGATTATGATTTTGTTTTCATGGATCATATGATGCCGGAAATGGACGGCGTAGAAACGCTGCACCGGATACGGAAAAAAGTAGGAACCTATTACCGCAGGGTGCCGATCATTGCGTTGACCGCAAACGCGATCGCAGGCGCAAGAGAAACGCTTTTAAAAGAGGGCTTCAACGACTTTGTCGAAAAGCCTGTGGAATCCTCGGTATTGGAGCGCGTGATCCGGCGGAACGTTACGGAAGATAAGATCATTGAAATCGAGGATCAAAAGCGGCAGCCGCAGGAACCGGAGCCGGAAGAAACAAAAGAATGGTCGGTAGGCGATCTGGATATTTCCAAAGGTCTGATGTATTGCGGAGGAAAAGAGCAGTATCTGGCAATTTTGAAAAATTACGGACAGCAGGGCGAGCGAAACTGGCTTCCGGCGGATGAGGCGTTTGCCAAGAAAGATTGGAAAAATTATACGATCGCCGTACATGCGATCAAAAGCTCCATGCTTACGATCGGAGCGGTTCCGCTTTCCCAGATGGCAAAGCAGCTTGAGCAGGCGGGAAAGGAACAGAATATCCGTATGATTCAGGAGCATCACCAAGAAATGATCGCGGAATTTCAGCGTGTGATCCGCATGATACAAAGTGTTTTTGCGATCCAAGAACAGAAAGAAAAAGACACGCCAAAGCATTCCGCACCGGAGCTTTCGGATGATGCGTTTGAACAAAAAGCGATCGAATTGGAAAATGCCATGTACGAGCTGGACGGAGGAAAGATGCTCGAGCTTCTTTCCGAGCTGCAGAAATACGACTATCATGGAAAGCCGCTGGAGGAGCCGCTTGCCGCGGTCAAAAAGAAAGTGGAAATGTCGGATTATATGTCCGCGGTCGAAGTCGTTCTGCGGCTGAAGGATAAATTAAAACAGGACGGAAAGGAGGAATAAGCGTATGCTGCGGAAAATGTTTGACAAGGTTTTTAATGTCGAAATGGGAATTCGGGAAAGGATCTTCCGCATGATCATGCTGCTGGGAAGCGTAGCGGCTTTTTCCGGAATCGTCGAAAGCTTTCTGCTGATGGATTTCAGCGTCATTCTGATTCCTTTGGGCCTGTTGTTTATCATTATGATCATCTCTCTCGTCATTACCTTCAAATACCGGAAGATCACGCTGGCCTCGTGGCTGGTCGGTCTCGGCATTGCGCTGATCCTGTTTCCGGAAATGTTTTTTCTGGCGGGAGGCTTGGACAGCGGAGCGGCGATCTGGTTCGTATTAGCGCTGTATTACGCTTTTATCATGTTTTCCGGAAAACAGTTGTTTTTGTTTCTGTTTATTGTTATGGGAGTCGATACGGTAACGTATCTGTACGCCTATTATCATCCGGAGATCCTTGTGCCGATGTCTTCAAAGGCATCCAGCTATATGGATTCGATTTTTGCCGTATTTTTTGTAGGAATCATGGTTGGCCTTATCCTGAAATTTCAAATGCATCTGTTTGAAAAGGAAAGCGCCGTAGTACACTCACAGAAGGATGAGCTTGAGGAAGCGGGACGGTCAAAAAACAAGTTTTTTGCAAGTATGAGCCATGAGATCCGGACGCCGATCAATACGATCATCGGACTGGATGAAATGATTCTGCGCAGCGACGTCGATCCGGAGATCCGAGAATACGCCAGAAGCATACAAAGCGCGGGAAAAATGCTGTTAAGCCTCGTCAATGACATTTTGGACATTTCGAGGATTGAGATGAACCGGATGCAGATCATTCCGGGAGAATACGAAACGAAAAAGCTCTTCGGCGATCTGATCGATATGGTAGAGGTGCAGATGCGGGAAAAAAAGCTGGACTTTTATGTGGATATCGATAGCCAGCTTCCTTCCGTACTTTGGGGCGATAACCGCCGGATCGAGCAGGTACTGATCAATCTTTTGACCAATGCGGTCAAATATACGGATCGCGGCTCGGTCACACTGAGCGCGCATATGGAATCGCATCAGGAAGATACGGTACGGCTGAAGATCAGCGTCCGCGATACCGGTATCGGAATCCGGAAGGAAGATCTGGAATTTTTGTTCGACAGCTTCCGCCGGATCGACGAAAAGCGCAACCAGAACGTAGAGGGAAGCGGCTTGGGACTGTCCATTACCAAACAGCTTTTACGGCTGATGAACGGCGAGATTACCGTAGACAGCATTTATACAAAAGGCTCTGTCTTTACGGTTACGCTGGAGCAGAAGGTCATCGATCCTGCTCCGATCGGAGGTCTGGGACTGTTAGATCGTGACAGCAGCGAAAATACGGAAACCTATCATCAGGCATTTGAGGCGCCGGAGGCAAGGATCCTGATCGTTGACGACAATGCGATGAATGCGATGGTAGCCAAAGAGCTGCTGACCGCAACCAAGATGCAGATCGATACCGCCTCCAGCGGAAAAGAGTGTCTCGAAAAAACAAAAAAGAAAT
Source organism: uncultured Lachnospiraceae bacterium (assembly GCA_947591115.1). Lineage (GTDB taxonomy): Bacteria > Bacillota > Clostridia > Lachnospirales > Lachnospiraceae > Roseburia. The sequence goes on from CANQCX010000118.1 coordinate 2,694, forward strand.
TTTACCATATTATCCTGATGGATTATCTGATGCCGGAAATGGACGGAGCGCAGACGCTTGAGGCGATCCGGAGTCAGGAAAACGGACTGTGCAAGGAATCGTTTGTGATTGTTTTAACGGCAAATACGACGGACGACGCCAGACGGATCTATGAAGAAAACGGCTTTGACGGATATTTTGAAAAACCGATTCGGGCGACGCTCTTGGAAAAGGAGCTGCTGCGTTTTCTTCCGGAGGATGTGGTGGAGTACCGCAGAAAATATCAGGGAGCATCGGAAAACGAAGCGGTTGGGATTCTGCCGGTCATGAACCGGAAGCGGAAGCGCGTCTGTGTGACTTCGGACTGCGTCTGCGACCTTCCGGCGGAAACGCTGGAAAAATACGACGTGCGTCTTTTGTATCTGTACATCCGTACCGACAAGGGACGGTTTGCAGATACCATTGAGATCAATTCCGACCATCTGGCACAGTATATTTCTACGGGAGGCAGAAGCCGCGTAACGGTAGAAGATGTGACGGTAGAAGATTATGAGCAGTTTTTCGCGGATTCCTTATCCGAAGCGGAAGAGATCGTACACATTACGATGGCGTCGGGAGCGGGCGGCTGCTACAACGCGGCGTGCATTGCCTCGCAGGGTTTTGACAATGTTCATGTCATTGACTCCGGCCATATCGCCGGAGGCGAGGGACTTGTAGTGCTTCATGCGGCGCAGATGGCGGCGGAAGGCAAACATGCGGATGAGATCTGTCGGGAAGCGGAGCGGATAAGAGAAAGCGTCGAATCATGCTATCTGCTTCCGGAAATCCACTTTTTCCAGCGGAGAGGCTATATCAATTCTTATATTGCGGGTATTTTTAAAGTGTTCCATCTGCATCCGATGCTGAGGACCAGACAGGGACGTCTGATGCTGGTCGGCGCAAGAGCCGGAAATCTGGAAAATGCATGGAAGCGGTTTCTTCGTTCGCTCCTGCGGCACAAGCGCAAAATTGATACCGGAATCGTGATCGTCTCTTACGCGGGATGCAGTGTGCGGCAGCAGGAATTGCTTCGCAGGGAAATTTTAAAGAGGGTGCCGTTTGAAACGGTTATTCTGCACAAGACATCGTTTAGTAATTCCTGCATATCGGGAATCGAGGGGATCGGTGTTTCTTACTATCTGAAACGATAGAGAGGAAGATGGATTATTTACTTGAAAAAAGTGGAAAAACCAGAGTATAATAGGGACAGGTATAACATGTGAAAACGGAGGGTATTTTATGGAGCAGTTTTATCTGCATTACACGTTTGAAAACATCTGTGAGGTAATACAGCAGTTTACCTCCTGTATGGATGACTATCCGTATGTTTATGATATGAAGGAGGATCGTTATTTTATTTCTGAAAAAGCAGCGGAGCGTTTTGCGATACCGTCCAATCTGTTCTCCGGTGTCATTCAGAATTTAAAGGAGCTGGTTTATCCGGAGGATTGGGAGACGCTGGACGCAGACCTTCAGATGCTTGCAAAAGGAGAGAAAAGCGATCATAACATTTATTACCGGTGGATGGGAAAGGATGCGCATCCAATCTGGATAAACTGCAGGGGACGCCTGATCAAAGGAGAAAATGACCAGCCGTATTATCTGATCGGCTGCGTCAATGAGATCGGCATGAGACCGATCGCGGATAATGTCAGCGGCTTGTTGGAAAGCCGCGCAGTTCAGGAAATGCTCACAAGCTGTTCGGACAACTGGCAGAAGGGATATATCCTGCGCGTCGGCATTGATGATTTTAAGGACATCAATGAGAAGTTTGGCATGGAATACGGCGATTATGTTCTGCATGGAGTTGCGGATTGCATCGTAAATTCCCTGATGCCGGGGCAGGAGGCTTATCGTGTGGTAGGCGACGAATTCATGATCATGGATTTCGTATACGGGAATATCGAGGATGCGCGGGAATTGTACCGCAGGATCCGTTCCATGCTGGATGCCTTTATTGAGTCGAACCACTACGAAGCGGTTTATACCATATCCGGCGGCGTACTGACCTGCGGCGACGTGATCGAGCCGAATTATTCCGAGATCATGAAGATTTCCCAGTTTGCGCTGAACGAGGCAAAAGTGCGCGGGAAAAACCAGCTGTATGTGTTTAAAGCGGAGGATTACCAGAGATTTCTGCGGAAGCGCAGCCTGCTCCGCCAGCTTCGCCAGTCGATCGCGGCGGGATTTGAAGGGTTTGAATTGTTTTTCCAGCCGATCGTTGCCGCCGATACCGGAAAAATCTATGCTTCCGAGGCGCTTCTGCGTTTTCAGATGCCGAACAAGGAGCGGATCTCTCCGGTAGAGTTTATTCCGATTCTGGAGGAAAGCGGTCTGATCATTCCGGTTGGGAAGTGGATTTTGGATCGGGCAATCGAGATGTGCCTTCTTTGCCAGAAGACGCTTCCGGAATTTCGTATCAGCATCAATCTGTCCTACATCCAGATATTGAAAAGTCCGATTATGGATGAAATTTATCAGCATGTCATTGATTCGGGACTTCATCCGCAAAGCCTCATCGTGGAATTGACGGAGAGCGGTTATCTGGAAAATACGCCGTCCGTTAAGCGCGTGTGGGACAATTTAAAGAAATTCGGAGTTTCGATCGCAATCGATGATTTTGGAACCGGTTATTCCAATCTGCAGAGCATTGGCGATATGACGCCAAATATTGTGAAGCTGGATCGCGGCTTTACCTTAAAGGCGCTGCAGAACCGCTATGAGAATCAGTTGATGGCGCATATCATACAGATGGTACACAGTCTGGGATTAAAGACCTGTGTGGAAGGAATTGAAACGAAAGAAGAACTGGAAAAGATCCGTCTGCTTTCTCCGGATTATATACAGGGATTTTATTTTGGACGTCCATGTGCAAAGGATGAGTTTGTAGAAAAATATTTGGGAATATAAAAAACAGGCCGGAATCAGATGATTCCGGCTTGCTTAATATGCTCTTTTAAAGCGGCAAAGCTTTCCGCGCTGATCACATGCTCGATGCGGCAGGCGTCTTCTACCGCCGTATCCGCCGGAACGCCCAGTTTTATCAGAAAAGCGCTGATCAGTTCATGCCGTTCGTAGATCATTTCCGCAATTTTTTTGCCGGACTCGGTCAGATAAATAAAACCCGCCTCCGTAACGGTAATATGGCCGCGCTCGCGAAGATTTTTCATGGCGATGCTGACGCTGGATTTTTTAAAGCCAAGCTCATTGGCAATATCCACAGAACGTACCACAGGAAGGCGTTTGCTTAAAATTAAAATTGTTTCCAGATAGTTTTCCGAAGACTCAGTGTTCGTCATGAAGATTCCCCTTTCATATCCGGCGGCGCTGCATACGCGCGGTATAATATCCATTATTATATCATAGTCCGAAAAAAAGTCCAAGAAAAAGGAACGGAAAAAGG
>CANQCX010000119.1 GCA_947591115.1 uncultured Lachnospiraceae bacterium
CGGATCCCGCGCGATCTTATACACGCGCGCAGAAAACTCCTTTGGATATTCCGGCGCTTTCGCATAGGCTTTTAAACCCTCCAAAAATTCCCCGATGCCCTCCAGTTTCAGCGCCGAGCCGTAAAAACAAGGAAACACCAGACGGCGGGAGATCGCGCTTTGGAGCGTTTCTTCGGAAACGCTCCCGCTTTCCATATACTCATTCAAAAGCGCCTCCTCCGTAAGCGCCAATTCCTCATAAAAAGCGTCTTCCCCGCGCCTCTCCGGCGAAAAATCAATACAGCCGTCCGAAAGCTCCCGTTTTAATTCTTGGGAAATTTTTTCACGCTCCGCTGTTTTTAAATCCATTTTATTGATAAACAAAAAGGTCGGAATCTGATAATGGGAAAGCAATCGCCAAAGCGTTCTGGTATGTCCCTGAACGCCGTCTGTGCCGCTGACGACCAGTATCGCATAATCCAGCACCTGAAGCGTCCGCTCCATTTCCGCGGAAAAATCCGCATGTCCCGGCGTGTCCAAAAGCTCCGCCCGCCACGTTCCGTCCGAAAGCTCCGCCTGCTTGGAAAAAATCGTGATGCCGCGTTCCCTTTCCAGCTTTCCGGTGTCCAGATAAGTGTCCCTATGGTCCACCCTGCCCAGCGTGCGGATCACTCCCGTCTGATACAGCAACGCCTCCGAAAGCGTGGTCTTTCCGGCATCCACATGCGCGAGGATCCCGAGGCAGACCGGCGTCTGCGGCTGCTCGATTGTCTTATTCTGCAAATTTTGATTTCTTGTACCGTCCATGAAAACCGCTTCTCTCTTTTCTCAGTCTTACGGTATTATAGCATGTTTCCATGAAGTTTTGGAGGATAAGTTGAAAATGAAAACAAACCGTACTAAAATAGAGAAAAAAAGGAGTACCAATCATGAATAAAAAAGAAGTTTTCGAATTAAAACGGCGTTTTAAAAAAGACGACGCTGCTTTTACGCAGCTCTGCGGCTGCTATGTAGACGGCAGCCGTAATAAAGTCTGTAAATTCAGCAGCAAATTTCTGAATCTGGAGGAGGAGGAGCAGTACAAATATCTGGAGATCGCCGGAAAAGCGCTTTCCGGTACGCTGGGAAACAATCTCATCGAGCTTTCCTTCCCGCTCGAAGAAGAAAAAGCCGGCGGACGGCAGCAGATCCTTATGGCTCTGCGCGAGACGAAATTATGCGATGAAAACCTGCTAGACCGCTATTACGATCTGATCATCGATACCTACGACCACGCCGGAAACTATCTGATCCTGCTGTATCACGATGTCTATGATGTTATGACAAAAACCAGCGACAACAACAAACTGGACGAATCCGAAGAAGTTTTTGAATACCTGATCTGCGCCATCTGTCCGGTCGCGCTGTCCAAGCCGGGACTCGGCTACCGCGAGGAGGAGCACCGCATCGGACCGCGCATCCGCGACTGGGTAGTCGGCGCACCGGACACCGCCTTTTTATTTCCGGCTTTCAACGACCGCAGCACAGATATCCACTCGACGTTATTCTACACCAAAAATACCAAAGAACCGCATTCGGAATTTATGGAAAACGGACTTGGCTGCGGCGTCCGGCGCACCGCTACCGAGCAGAAAATGGCATTTCACTCCATCGTCCGCAATGTGCTGGGCGCCGAGGACGACCGGACGGACGAGCTGCTTTTGGATATCCAGCAGAATTTAAGCCAGATGGCGGAGGAATATGCCGAAACGCACGAAGCCGAGGAGGAGCCGTTTCTGTTGGACAAGGATACGATGGAAAAGGTGTTATCCGACTGCCATATTCCGGAGGAAAAAGCGGTTCGGATTGAAAAAACCGTTGACGAGGTTTTTGGCGAGCAGCCGCCGGCGGCAGAACATGTCATCGACGGAAAAGCGCTTCTGCAGAACGCCGTCCGCGTAGAAAAAATGGAATTGGAGGGGCAGGTTGGCGCACTGACGCTGCAATTAAACGACAAAGAAAACGAATTAAAAGAGCGCACGACACAGCTCATTGAAAAACAGGAGGAAATCGACCATTACATTGCAGAAACCAAAACCTATGATGTGGTTCTCCGCGTAAAGCCGGAAAAAGCCGCCCAGATCAAATCACAGGTCATCAACGGGCAGAAATGTCTGGTAATCCCGATGGCGGAAAACGAACATGCCGCCATCAACGGCGTCAATACGACCATTTAAAACGGGGACTCACTAATGCAAAAAACAGGAGTGCCGAAGCACTCCCATTTCCTAAACCCTCTTGCAAAATTCGCAATGTTGGTTTATAATCAGGTTAGAAACCGAAGGATATTGGTACGTCCGACGGTTGTACAATCGGAAACGAGTAATCAATTTCAAAAAACAAACGGATTACAGGCTGTCCTCTATTGCAGTAGAAGATAGCCTTTTCCGTTACTTGCGGTTGTTTCTGTTGTCTAAGTATGTTAATGCTGCGAAAATAACTAACAGCAGTGTAAGTATCTCAAGTGTGTTCATACCGACCTCCTTTCCGTTTCCAGAAAGGACAACCGCAGACTATCCCTACTTGCTCTAATCTGACTAAAAAAAATATATCATAATTTGTCAAATAATACCATAAAAGTTTTATGATAAATCAGTTTTTACCAGCACAGCACCTCGGCTCCGTCCTCGGTAACCAGCACCATGATCTCCCACTGGGCGGACGGCTTTCCGTCCTCGGTATAAACCTCCCAGTTATTGTCATCATCAATATAAATATCCGCTTTTCCCATGTTGACCATCGGCTCAATGGTAAAGATCATTCCCGGCGCCATCAGCATTTCCGTTCCGCGTTTGGAATTATAGCCAACCCAGGGTTCTTCATGAAACGCCAAGCCGACTCCATGTCCGCCGATCTCCCGTACGACCGTATAACCGTTTTGAAACGCATGATCATGCACCGCCTGCCCCATATCGCCCAAAAATCCCCAGGGCCGGACTTCCTTTAAGCCTAATTCCACGCATTCTCGGGTAACCTCTACCAGACGCTTCTTTTCCGGACTGACGTCCCCAATGCAGAACATACGGGAGGAATCCGAAAAATAGCCGTTTAAGATGGTAGAGCAGTCTACATTGATGATATCCCCGTCTTTCAGAATGACCTTCTCCGACGGAAATCCATGACAGACCTGCTCGTTGACGGAGGTGCAGACGCTGTACGGATATCCCTCGTAATGGAGCGGCGCCGGAATCCCACCCATCTGCGTCGTCATATCATACACGATACGGTCGATCTCCGCCGTATTCATCCCCTCATGAATATGTTCTTCGATGTAATCCAATACCGCAATATTGATCTTTGCGCTCTTTCGGATTCCCTCCACCTGCTCCGGCGTTTTGATAATGTTGTGCGGGGGTACGATATGCCCTTGTTCGGAAAATCTTGCAATCTTATCATCAAACGCGGCATGACAGGTTTTATATTTTCTCCCGCTGCCGCACCAACATGGATCATTTCTGCTTAACTTTGCTGACATATTATAATGCTTCTTTCTTAATGCTCTAGTGTCACATTCCCAAAATCAATTCTATCCCATACTTTTTCCACGATCCGGTAATCCTGTTCCTCCAGCAAAACCTGATAGGCATCTCCGGCAAAATCATAATTCTCATAATTCTGATCCTGCAGCTGGGCATAGATCGTCTGATATTTCTGCGCATACGCGATCTTGCACATCGCCGCCGCAATATCCTCCCGCGTAACGCCGAGTTTTTTCTCTTTTCCATCCTCCGTCAGATCTATCCAGAAATCATAGATGCTGTTGCGGAGCATTTCCTCCTCCGCCTCGCTCAATTCCATGCCCGCCGAAAGCGCCAGCTCATAAAAAATCTCATCGTGAACCGCCATCTGAATAGCGGCGTTTCTTGCCGCAACCCGAACAAACACCCCGTCCGTATGCAGCTTCCAGAACTGCGCCGTATCCTCCGGATCGTAGGCGACCGCCTGTTTCTGCACCTCCGACTCCTCATAGGCGACATAAAACGCCAGCTCGCGGAGCGTTAATTCTTCTCCGTTTACCTCCGCCGCCACCTCGTCCAGCGAGTCTGCATAAACCAGCTTCGACCTTCCGTTTCCCTTTTGCAAAGAATAGCCGCCGAGGAGAAACACAAGCGCCGCCAGCACCAGCGTGACCAGATACCGTTTCTTTCCCATATCCTCATCCTAACACTTCGTCTGCAGCCGGTTCTATAACACTCTCCGGATCGCTGTGATCTTTCTGCAGTCCACCGACCGGTAGGAGGTAATTCCCGCCTTCGAAGACTGCGCCTCTACAATGCAGCCGTTTCCAATATAGATCGCCACATGACCGACGCCGCCGATCGGTTCGTAGACCACGATATCGCCCGCTTTGATATTGGAACGCGATACCGATTTCCCGACATTGGCAAACGCCATAGAATATCTCGGCATGGAAATCCCAAAATGCGCGAAAACCAGATTGACGAAACCGGAGCAATCGCATCCCTTCGTCAGACTGTTGCCGCCCCACACGTACGGATTCCCCACGAACTGAAGCGCATAATTTACGACCTCCTGTCCGCTGATATTGGAAGTATACCCCGGATCTTCGGACGGCTCCTCCGTTCCGGTAGAATTCTGCTGCTGCTGTTGCTGTTGCTGCTGCTGCGCCAACTGCTCCTGTCTTCTGCGTTCTGCTTCCGCCTCCTGCTGTCTGCGCCGCTCCTCCTCTTCGGCTTTGGCGATGGTCTGCTTATAGCTTTCCGCCATCTGCTCCGCCTCCGCCAACTGCTTCGCATATTTCTGGGACTGCGCCGACAGCGAAGCCATCAGCTCCTCTAATTCCGCCTGCTGCCCCAAAAAGCTCTCCTGCAATCCGTACAGTTCATCCATTTCCGCCGCAAGCTGAGCCATCAGCTCCTCTACCTTCTGTACCGACTGCTCATAGGCGTCCATCAACTCACGATCCGACTGATATACGTCGGAAATATATTCAATACGGTTGAGCATATCCGAAATCCCGTCGGATTCCAGAATCGCCGTCCAAAAAGAATCGTCCGTATTATTTTCATACATAAACTGGATCCGCAGCTTCATGGATTCATATTCTTCGTCCCGCTTCTGCTCCGCAGCCGCCAGATCCAGATTTGCCTGATCGACGCGCGCCTGCGTATCGCTGATCCGGACTTTCAACTCCTCCTGCTGCGCAAATAACCGCGTCAGTTTTTCTTCGGTATCGTCCATCTGACCGGCTACTTCATTCTGATGATCCCTGATATCCTCGATCTCCTGCTGCACGTCGGAAAGTCCCTCCTGCGCCGCCTTCTTCTTGTCGCTGGTCGAGGATGCGAGCGCGACTAGGGAACCGTCCGCCAGCTTTCCGTATTTCCCGTCCACCGCAGGAGCCGCGAGCAGAAAAAGCGCCACCAGCAGCGACGATATCACGCGGTTTCCCAGTCTGTTTCTTCCGTTATTTAAAAAGCTCATGCAATTCCTCCATCTTATCTCACGCATTCCGATACACTACCTCTTATTGTGGCATAAATTTGCAATAAAGTAAACAGGAAAAAGGAACATATTCGCAGAGAATACATTCCTTTTTGCATTATCTCGCCATACCGTTCCCGTAATAAACAGATACCGATTCCATAGATCCGTTCTGATAGTCGATCTCCAATCGGTCAAAATCATTATCGCCCAGCGGATACCACTCAAAATAATCCACCCAGTGCGCATCCACCGGCCTCGAGCGGTACTCATATCCCGGCGTCCCAAAGTAAGCCAGAACCTCCTCCTCGCTGCTTTCAAACGTGATGCCGCCCACTAATTCCAGCTTCGCCGCCTGCGGGGTACGGTTGTAGATTTCCATTCCGCAGATCAGTCCGTCTTTTGCCGGAATTTCGCGCTGTAATACATTAACCAGATGAACTTCCCCAAGATACTGTCCGTCCGCTCCAAAGAAATCAATATCCTCTTCGTCGCCCGCTTCAATAGTCTCCGTCCTTACCTCCGGCTCCAGAGTAAAACCCGCCGCCTCCAGATCATCGACCGCCATCGGAAGGCGGATGGATGCGCCGTTTAACGTAAACGCATAATACTCCTTCAAATC